>JAPUIH010000062.1 GCA_027297205.1 SAR324 cluster bacterium
CTCTTCAATCCAGTCCACCCATTCTTCAGGCGAGGCCATGGCCCTCCTTCGGTTTTCGGGATGCCCCTCCCGCTCTAAATTCCGCCGTGCACCGTGCCGGCGCTTCAGCCATCCCGCCAGGCCAGCATTTTTTCCGGTTCGTTGGTGACGATGCCGTCCACACCCATGGCCATCAATGCAAGAGCCGGCTCCCGCTCGTCCACGGTCCAGGCCCGCACGGCCTGACCCCTGGCGTGGCATTCCGCCACCAGGGTATCCGTGACGGCATGCTCCACCGGATGCAACGCCTGAAAGCCATGCTGGGCCACATAAGCCCAGGGTTCCAGCATTTGCTCGTAAAGCAGCACCGCGCAGGCCAGTTCCGGTGCCAGGGCCTTCACTGCAGCCAGGGTATGGTGGTTGAAGGCGCTCACGACCACCCGCTCCTGCAAGCCCAACTCCCTGACGATCCTTACGGCGCTATCCACCAAGCCGGGGTATGGGAAACGCCGCGTCTTGAGCTCAATATTGATGAAAAGCGTGGAGGGGCGCAGCAGTTCCAACACTTCCGACAGCTGCGGAATGCGCTCGGCGGAAAATGACCCGTCAAACCAGCTTCCCACGTCCAGATTGCTCAAATCGGCCAGGGTGCTGTCCTTCACCAGACCAGGCCGTCCGGCGCTGCGCTCCAGGCTCTCATCGTGAATCACCACCGGGACGCCGTCCCGGCTGGCCTGTACATCGAATTCGACGCCGTCGGCGCCAATTTCGATTGCTTTTTTAAAGGCGGCCAGGGTGTTTTCTGGCGCCACGGCGGAGTATCCGCGATGGGCGAAAATTTTGACCATTGCTGCGGGCTTCCCGTGCTGGATTGGGGCTGCGGTGGAAACTGTTGACTTTCTACTCTGAAATATTTACATTTTTTCAGTTGGGAGACCCTGGGGCAAATGGATGCCAAGGGCGGTAATTCCCAGGGCGCAGGGAATGCGCCGAACGAAGGACCTCGGTTTAAAGGGATTTAGACATGTCCAATCAGCTAATGGATACGCTGCAGAACAAGGTCTTCTCCGCAGTCGACAGAATAGAGTCAATGCAGTCCGAAATCAACGAGCTCAGGGAAGAGCGGCAGACCCTGGAAGATAAATTGCGAGAGTTGATCGGCAAAATGGAGCAGCTCGAAGGCGAGAGCGTTTCAACCACCTCCAATGATTCCTCGGAAAATTCGGGGAACGAGGGCGCCGCCACCTTTCGGACCGGCTACTAGCATTCCATCCAGCTGGCTTAGTTGGGATGCGCAGCGTCCGGCCGGGGAAAATTCTATTCCTGGGGCGGACAAGGACGAGCGTGAGCCGCCGTAGCGCCGTAAAAGGCGGCCCCGCACCCTGCCTTTGGGCGTTATTCCGCCCGATTGGTATCTCCTTACCATGCAATATCCGTTACGCAGCATGGCCGGTAGCAGGGCTGCTGGTGCTGGGACTGCTGTGCCTTGCCCCCCCGCCTGGCTGGACAGCGCCCAAGGCACCCGCATCGGTGGCGGTATTTCCCTTTACGGCGCAACGGTCCGTGGAAAAGAACCGCTGGCTGGCCCAATTTCTTCAGGATGAACTGACCCGTAGCCTGATGCTTCCGGCCAGGCTGCCCGTGCTGGGGGCGGAGACCGCGGCGTTGTGGCAGCGCAAGCTGGGGTTGCGGGGGCTGGACGGGCCTACGGCTCCGCAACTGCAAGAGATGCACGTGGAAGCGGTGCTGCACGGCACCTCTCAACTGGTGCTGCAATTTGCGCTGATCCGGGTTCAGATTACGGGCGCCCAAGGCGGCCTGTTGCCCGGTGGAGCAGCCAGCCTGCGCTTTGACCTGAATACGGCACGGCCCGCGCAGTTGTTGAAGGAAGTGCTGGCCGCGGCAGTGGCGGGCCTGTTCCCCCCGGGCACGCCCGCGCTCCCGCCGCAACCGGAGCGCTGGGAGACCCTCTGGGAGTACTATGCGCTTCGCGAGCCGTCCTCCCGTGGAAATGCTGCCGCTGGTCTTGAACGGCGCATGGCCCGGTTGGAACGCCTGACGGAAAACCCCGCCCTGGTTGGCAGGGCCTCCGTGCTGATGGCGGAGGATCTGCTAAAGGAGGCGCGGCTGCGCCAAACAGATGGGGCTTCCCACAGGAAACTGCTGGACGCCGCGCTGAATCACGCCAGGGACGCAGTGACGGCGGAACCCTGGAACAGCGGGGCGCTGGCCCTGCAAGGTGAGATTCACTACTTTTTAAAAGACGATTACGACGCCAAGACGGAGGCGTCCATTGCCCGGGTAAAAAATCCCCTCAACGGCTTGGCCTATGCCGTGCTGGCGCTTGCGGCCGGGCTTTCCACCGGCCAAGCCAATCAGCATTTGCAGCGCGCACTGGAGGTGGATCCTTTTCTATGGAAGCAAAATCGCCCGGCGGGCAGCCCCGCATTTCAGGATGGGGTGCTGGAGCCCCTCTTGAACAAATGGCGGGGTCTGCGCGCTAAATTCGCCGCCCGTGATGCCGGGCGCCTTGGCCCCCGCCTGGCCGCGGGAATCGCCCTATTCGAGAACAAAAAATGGGAGGAAGCCGAGAAGGCCTTGCTGGAGGCAACCCAAAACGACGAGTACGACCACACGCCGCTGCTCTACCTGGCGCGCATCCAGATCGAAACGGGAGACTCCAATGCCGCCGTCTTACAGTTGCGCAGGCTAACCACGGAGTTTCCTCAGGAGGCGGAACTCTATTACTATCTGGGCATCGCTTTGGAACAGGGGGAGGCCTATCAGGAAGCCATCGATGCTTTTCAGACCAGTCTACGCGAAAATCCCCAGGATCAGCGGGCCCTGTTTCACATTGGCACCGCGGCTATGGGCAATGGCCAATGGCCGCGCGCCCAGGAGGCGCTCAAGATGCTGCTTGCACGCATACCCGGCCATCAGGAAGGATGGCTGCGCTACGCCATCGTCAACGCCCGCCTGGAGCAATGGCAAACCGCCGAAAGGGCCATTGGGGAAGCGCTGCGCCTGGCCCCCGATGCAAAAGATGCGAGGCAATGGCAGGAAAAAATTCGCCTCCGCAGGAACGATTAATTCCCGCCCTGCGATTTTTCCAGCAAAAATCCCGCCGGCAGCCACGGGAACCGGTAGCCACCGAACCGGGGAATCGCGTATGGTGAATAAATCCCTTCCGTGCATGGAGGCCGCTCGAGCGGTGCTGTGGCCTTCGGCCAAGAGGGGAAAGGGCGGGCCGCGTGATGCGCGTGAAGCCCATTGATCTCTTCAACCCCAAGCGAGGATGGAATGCAGGATGGGGGATAGTTTCGGAAAAGTGTTTCGCATTACCACCTGGGGGGAATCTCACGGGGGTGGCGTGGGTGTGGTAATCGATGGCTGCCCCGCGGGGTTGGAAATCAGCGAGCAAGAGATTCAGCGGGAACTGGACCGCAGGAAGCCCGGTCAGAGCCGCATCACCACCCAGCGCAAGGAGTCGGATAAGGCGCATATCGTGTCGGGCGTATTCGAAGGCCGCACCCTGGGCACCGCCTTATCCATCATGGTGTGGAACGAGGACGCACGCTCCAAGGATTACGAGGAGATGAAGGAACTGTACCGGCCCAGCCACGCGGATTACACCTATGACCGGAAATTCGGATTCCGCAACTGGAAGGGCGGAGGGCGCGCGAGCGCCCGGGAAACCGTGGGGCGCGTCGCGGCGGGCGCCGTTGCCCGCAAGGCACTGCGCACCTTTCTGGGAATAGAAGTGATCGCGCATGTAAGCCAGGTGCAGAATATCGCTTCCACGGTGCCGCCGGAGGAGGTGACGGAAGATGCGGTGGAATCCAACATTGTGCGCTGTCCCGATCCCAAGGCCGCCAAAAGAATGATCTCCCTGGTGGAAAAGGTGCGCAAGGCCGGGGACAGCGTGGGCGGCATTATTACCGCCGTGGTCAAGGGCTGTCCGGCAGGGCTGGGCGAACCTGTGTTCGATAAACTGACGGCGGATTTGGCCAAGGCCGTGATGTCCCTGCCGGCGACGCGGGGGGTGGAGTTCGGTTTGGGCTTCGGCGCCATCAAGCTGACCGGTTCCAAACACAACGATCCGTTTGTGGTCAAAGACGGCCGTGTGCGAACCGCCACCAACAATTCCGGAGGCATTCAAGGAGGAATTTCCAACGGCGAGAACATTCTATTGCGGGTGGCCTTTAAGCCCACCGCGACCATTCTCACGGTTCAGGACACGGTAAACAGAAAGGGCGAGCCCGCGCGCCTGCGGGGGCGGGGCCGCCACGACCCCTGCGTGCTGCCCAGGGCGGTGCCCATGGTGGAAGCGATGATTAACCTGGTGCTGATGGATCATATTCTGCGTGCGGCGACCAACAAGAACCTGCGCAAGTTGAGCCGGCTGTTCGATCTTCCACCTCCATGACGGCCCGTTTCACGGAATGGAGGGTGAACCACGTCCCGGTTTCCTCCTTCGAACTATCGGGGCACATTAGCCGCGGCTCATGATGGCTGCGCCGGGACGGTCAGGGTCTGCAAGTGATGACGCTCGATCCGCAAGTTGAATCACCGTAGGAACGTTGCTGTATGAACATTAAAATGAAGTCCACCTGCGCGTTGCTGGCCGGCCTGTGGTTTGTCCTGGCGGCCGGCTGCTCACAAGTTGACCCCGAGGACGTAGTCGTGCCGGCGCGGATGCTCTATATCCAGGCCGAAGCATTCGAAAATCAGGGCCTGTTCACGGAAGCTCTCGACAAATATACGCGGATTACCGATCAATATTCGGGATCACGGCTGGCCACCTTCGCCCACCTCAGAATGGCGGAAATCCATTCAACGCAACAGAGCTGGCCGGAGGCGGAGACGAACTACAGACTGTTCCTCAAATTGAACTCCAGCAGCCATCTTACCCCCTATCTCCTGTACCGGCTGCTCAAGGTAAACCATGAGCAGAGCTATACGGGCGTTATTTTCCGGGAAAGAGAATTCGACCGCGACATGGAGCCCAATCTGAAAATTATTCTCGAGTACAAGCGTTTTTTTCTGATGTATCCAAGGAGCGTGTATCTGAGAGAGATGACCCCTATTTTCCGAGACGCCCAGGACACCCTCGCGCTGCATGAATTGATGGTGGCGGACTTCTACTTCGGGCGGGGCCAGTACAATGCCGCCATCAGCCGTTATCAGTATCTCTTGCGCAATTTTCCGCAGTTCAAGGATACCGACGAGGTGCTGGTGAAGCTAATCCAGGCCTACGGTGAAGATCAGCAGCCCACATTCGCGGAAGAGATGCGGCGGGTGCGGGCTTTCCGGCAGGAAGGCAAGATTCTACCTCTCGGCGGAGGCACCCAGGGCTCATCCAGCCCGCCAGGGAATGACGCTCCGGCGGAAGCCAACCGCTCCAACGCCACCACCCAATGACACCCAGCGAAGAGAACTGGCTGGCTCTGGCGCTCGTAAAAGGCGTCGGCCAGAAGATCGTCCATGCACTTTTGTGGAAATTCAAGGATGCCACCGGAATACTCGACGCCTCTCCCAAACAGTTGACCGGCATCCGAGGCATCAGTCCGGAAATCGCTTCCCGTATCGGCAATGCCCGCACGGGGCAGGCATTTGAAATTGAAAAGCGGTTGGTGGAACAACACGGTATTCGCCTCATCCCATTGGATGCGGAAGACTACCCGCCGCGGCTGAAGGAAACGGATGTGCCGCCGGTGTTGCTGTACTGCAAGGGGGAGTTGCCGCGGGAGCAAGCAACGCACCTGGCCGTGGTGGGCACCCGCAGGAGTTCACGCTACGGCGAGAAGGCGGTGGGGCGGCTGATCGAGGGCCTGGCCAATATCGACTCCTCCCTGGTCATTGTGAGCGGCCTGGCACGGGGGATAGACACCGCCGCCCATCGGCAGGCCCTGTCCAGCGGATTAAGAACCATCGCCGTGATGGGCCGGGGCCTGGCGGATGTGTACCCCAAGGAAAACACGGGCCTCGCGGAGGAAATATCGGGTCAGGGCGCATTGATCTCGGAATTTCCCATGACCATGTCACCTCGGGCGAACAACTTTCCCATCCGAAACCGCATCATTAGCGGACTGTGCTGGGGGGTGCTGGTGGCCGAAGCAGGAGACAAAAGCGGCGCCCTGATCTCCGCGGGTTTCGCCCTTAACCACAATCGGGAACTGTTCGCCGTACCTGGCAATATCGACTTGCCCTCCTTCGAAGGGTCGAACCGGCTCATTCAATCGGGGCAGGCCAAGTTGGTGCGGGATGCGGAAGACATCCTGGAGGAGTTGAGCAACTTTCAGAGGGCCGCCCCGCGCAAGCTCGGAAGTTCCCCCGCGAAAAAATGGAGGCTGGCTGGGGAATTTCCGCCAGACGGCGACAAAGCCCGGGTGATGGAGATTCTGGAGAGGGGGGCCCTGCATCCGGACGAGTTGTCCCAGGAGTCAAAACTTCCCATGGAAAAACTGCTGGGGCTGCTGTTGGAACTGGAATTGGCGGGCGAGGTTTATCAAACCATGGACAATGAGTATGCAATTTCTTGATTCTGGAAGATTTTTATTGTTTTATGTGTTCTCGTTTTCACGGGCCGCCGGGGAATGGCCCGTCCACTGCCGGAGCAAGGTGAATGCCGAAAAGCCTAGTCATAGTTGAATCGCCCACCAAGGCGCGCACGATCGCCCGATTTCTCGACGATGATTGCATCGTGGAATCGAGCATCGGACACATCCGCGATCTGCCCGATTCCGCGAAGGACATCCCCAAGGAACTGAAAAAGGAGCCCTGGGCCAGGCTGGGCATACGGCTGGAGGACGACTTTAAGCCGCTCTATGTTATTCCCTCGGAAAAGAAAGAGCAGGTGAACAAGCTTAAGAAGCTGCTCAAGACGGTTGATCATCTATACCTGGCCACGGATGAGGACCGCGAGGGGGAGTCCATCAGTTGGCACTTGCGCGAAGTACTGCAACCGACCGTGCCCACCCAGCGGCTGGTGTTTCACGAGATCACCAAGAGCGCCATTCAGCAGGCGCTAAACTCTCCCCGGGACATTGACCTGCGGCTGGTAAACGCTCAGGAAACGCGCCGGGTGCTGGACCGGCTCTACGGCTACGAAATCTCGCCGCTGCTGTGGCGCAAGGTCGCGCCAAAACTCTCCGCGGGCCGGGTGCAAAGCGTGGCGGTGCGCATCATCGTAGTACGGGAGCGGCGGCGCATTGCATTCAAGCAGGCGCTTTACTGGGATCTTAGTGGAGAGTTCGAAGGCGCGCGGGGTGGTGCCTTTCAGGCCGAATTGATTTCGCTGGATGGCAAACGGCTGGCATCCGGCAGCGATTTTGGCGAGGAAACGGGCGAATTGAAGGAGGGCAAAAAGGACACCCTCGTGCTGAACGAGCAGGCGGCTTCCGCCCTGGCCGAGCGGCTAAGCCAGGAAAGCTGGCGCGTGGCCAAGTCCGAGGAGCGGCCCTTTACCACCCAGTCGCCGCCGCCCTTTATCACCAGCACATTGCAGCAGGAAGCAAACCGCAAGCTGGGCCTCTCCTCGCGGGACACCATGCGCTTGGCCCAGTCCCTGTACGAGCAGGGGCATATCACTTACATGCGCACCGATTCCATCACCCTGTCGGATCAGGCGCTGAGCGCCGCGCGCAGCCAGATCACTGCAAGGTACGGCAAGGAATTCCTGCACGAGGGGCCGCGTGTTTTCAAATCCCAGGTCAAGAACGCCCAGGAGGCCCACGAGGCCATCCGGCCGGCCGGGGAAGCCTTCCGCCTGCCGGAGGAGCTGAAAGGGGAGTTGAACGAGCGGGAGCTGCGGCTCTACGACATGATCTGGAAGCGCACCATTGCCAGCCAGATGGCACCGGCCCGCGGCAAGCGGCTGGTGCTGCAAGTGGAAGGCGGCGGAGCCATCTTCCAGGCCACCGGGCGTCATATCGAATTTCCCGGCTATCTGAGGGCCTACGTGGAGGGAAGCGACGATCCGGAAAGCGAATTGGCCGATCAGGAAAAACTGCTTCCCGATCTCGCACGAGGCGATGCGGTGTCCGGTGGAAAGTTCGATCCCAGGGAACACGCCACCCTGCCTCCGGCGCGGTATTCCGAAGCGGCGCTCATCAAGGAGCTGGAAAAAGAAGGCATTGGCCGGCCCAGCACCTACGCTTCCATCATAGACACCATCCAGCGCCGCCAATATGTGAATAAGCGGGGCAGCGCGCTCGTGCCCACATTTACCGCGTTCGCCGTGGTGCAATTCATGGAATGGCACTTCAGCCATCTGGTGGATCTGCAATTCACCGCACGAATGGAAGACACTCTTGATGCGATTTCCAGGGGGGAGCAAGAATCCCTGCCTTACCTGAAAGAATTCTAGTACGGAAGGTCCGACCTGCCCGGCCTGCAGGCAATGCTCCAGGCGGAGATCGACCCGCGCACGGTCTGCACGATTCCAGTGGGCAAGGATGCGCAGTCCCGACCCATCAACGTCCGGGTGGGGAAATTCGGACCCTACCTGGAAAGAAACGAGGAACGGGCTTCCCTTCCGGAGACGCTGGCTCCCGACGAATTGACCCTGGAGCGGGCGGAATCATTGCTCATGCAGGCCTTGCAAAACAAGGACAACGCACTGGGTACCGAACCGGAAAGCGGAAAATCCGTCTATCTGAAGTCGGGCCGCTACGGCCCCTACCTGCAGTTGGGCGAGAGCGACGACGAGCCCAAGATGAAACCCCTGCCACCGGGGCAGGCGCCGGAGGAAGTGACCCTGGAGACCGCGCTGTTGGTGCTCGCCTTGCCCCGCTCCCTGGGCACGGACCCTGAGCACAGTGAGGAAATCTTTGTCGACCTGGGCCGCTACGGCGCCTACCTGAAGCGGGGCAATGACACGCGCAGCATCGTGGATGCGGAAAAACTGTTTGCGATGACCCTGGCAGAAGCCCAGGAACTGTTCCGGCAGGAGAAGGCGGGGCGGCGCTTTGCGGCGACGGCGCTGCGCGAACTGGGCAAGGCGGAGGAACTGGACGCGACCGTTAATCTAATGTCCGGGCGTTATGGTCCCTACGTTACCGATGGCAAGATCAACGCTTCCGTTCCCCGCACTATCAATCCGGATAACCTGACCCTCGCCGATGCGGTGGAGTTGATCAAACAGCGCGCCGCGAAGGGCCCCGCCCCCAAGCGGAGCCGCCGCAAAGCCGCCGCGCCCGGTAAGGGAAAAGTCCGCAAACGGGCCGGGCCCAAAAGCAAAGCTTCCAGCGCCTGACCAATTCTCGGCCCTGAGCCGGGCAAGGCCCTTACGGTGCGCCGCGCCGTACGTCTTCGACTGTCAGTTGAATTTTGCGGTTACCACGGTATTCATTGAATCCGAGTTTGACGCGGAAACGCAATGCGGGGTCGGATTCAATATTCCCGGCGGCGCCCCATGCCACCATTTCCATTCCCGGGCCGAGTTTCCATTTCAGGTGCCGGCCGGCCAATACCTCCGGCGGCGCTTCCAGATGCACACCATCGAGCAAAAAGGTGGGCTCCTCGTTGTCATGGCCAAAGGGCGCCATGCTCGCAATTTGCGCCACCAGCTCGGGGCTGATCTCCCGCGGCGCCAGAGCGCCATCCAGAACTTCGGCGGCCTGCCCGCCCGACCCGGCCTGGCGAGAGCACGCGGCGGCAAACGCCTCCCGGAATTCCTGCAGCCGCTCCCTGGACAGTTTGCAGCCCGCCGCCCCGGCATGACCTCCATACTCTTGCAGCAGGTGGGCGCATTCCGTGATGGCCTCGCTCACGTTGATGCCGGGCACCGTGCGGGCGGAGCCCTTGTAGGATTCCCCGCTTTCCGCGCACACCACCACCGGGCAGTGGTAACGTTCCACCAAGCGCGAAGCGATGATGCCGATAATACCCTCATGGAACTCCGGTGAGGCCACCACGATCGCCTGCCGCGCGGTGTCCTTCTCTCCTGAGAGTAGCTCGACCGCTTCCTTGAGCATCAACTCTTCCTTGCTCCGGCGGTTGCGGTTCTCCTCGTCCAGGCGCAGGGCCAGCTCCTCGGCGCGGCTTGGCGCCTCGGCCAGCAACAGTTCCACGGCCAATCCTCCCTCGCTCATACGGCCCGCGGCATTGATACGCGGTGCGATTTGATAGGCAATGGTACGGGCGGTAATTTCCCGTTTGATCCGGCACACCGCCAATAAGGCGGCCACGCCGGGGCGATTTGCTCCCCGGTTGAGCATCTCCAGTCCGTAGCGGACGAATACCCGGTTCTCATCCAGCAGAGGCACCACATCCGCCACAGTTCCGATGGCCACCAGGTCCAGGTAATGCTTCAGGTTGGGTTCGGGCCGCTGGGCGTTCCACCATCCTTCCTCCCGCAGCAGCTTGCGCAGAGCGGTGACCAGCTTAAAAGCCACGCCACAGCCGGAAATTCCCTTGAAGGGGTAGGCGCAGCCCGCTTGCCTGGGGTTGACGACGATGCCCGCGGGCACCCCTTCGGCACGGGGCAGGTGATGATCCGTGATGATGGTTTCAACGCCCCCTTCGTGCAGGCGCCGCACTTCATCGAGGGCGGTGATGCCATTGTCCACGGTAATCACCAGCTTCGGCTGGCGCTCAAGCAGCGTGTCCACCGCCTTGGCCGTGAGCCCGTAGCCATGGGCGAAGCGGCTGGGAATAAAAGTCTCCAGATTGCTGCAACCCGCCGCCCCCAGAAATTGGGCCAGCAGACTGGTTGAGGTGATCCCGTCCACATCGTAATCCCCGGAAATGAGGATTTTTTCACCGTCCGCAAGCGCCTGGACGATGCGGGTAGCCGCGGCGTCCATACCCATCATCAGGAAAGGATCGTGGGGATGTTCCAGGCTGGGCTCCAGGAATCGCCGCACGGACTCCGGCGAATCCAGTCCCCGCCGCAGCAGCAATTCTCCCACCAGCGGATGGAGTCCCAACTCCGCGCACAGGCCTCGCGCCTGGTCCCCATTTGCAGGGTCGTGTACAACCCATTGGGGCGGGTTCGGGGACTGCCTTGTGCGCATCCTTGCGCCTCCGCGTTAGGGGGAAGGTGAGGGTTGGGGTATAGGCTATGCAAGTGATTTAACCGACCCGCTGCATGCGGTCAACACTCAATTGCCGCCGGGACTCCACCTTCCGCGTGGGCCGGGGGAGCCACGCCGGTCAAGAGCTGAGGGGTGTGGCTGAATAATCAACCTTGAGCCGCACGCTTAATTGCAGTCCGGGAAATTTTTCGTCTATGCGCCGCACCACATAATAGGAGAGGGCCTCGTGGGAATGCGGCAGCGCATCGGGGTCCACGGAGATTTCCACGTCCCCTTGTTCCCCGTTGCCGGCGCTCCACAGGCTCAAATCGTGAAAGTCCACCAGATCGGGATGCGCAATCACCACATCCCTCAGCAGATCCGCCACACGATTGAACAGGGGATGGTTGAAATCGATGGGGTCCACATGCACCACGCATTCCCCGGGGAAACGCTTGAGAATCCGGGTCTCCAACTGCACGGTCAGTTCATGCATCTTGTGAACGTTCATACGGTCTGATACCTCCAGGTGCAGCGTGGAAAAGTAAAAATTTCCGTAGCGCTGCACTCGGATGTCGTGGACGCTTTCGATGCCCACGACCCTCCCGGCGATTTCCCTCATCTCGGCCAATTCCTCCGGGGGCGGGATCTCCCCCAATAGCGGGGAAATAGCCTGATAGGCAAGCTGCACGCCCGTGCCAATGATAAACAGCGCCACCACGATTCCCGCCGCATTGTCCAGCCAGGGCAGACCGATATTCCTTCCGCCCAGCCCCAGGATTACAATGCCCGTGGTCAGGGCGTCGCTGCGGTGGTGCCAGCCATCCGCTTTCAGGGCGCTTGAATCGATAATTTTCCCCAGGGCATTGGAAAATCTTGCCAGTACCTCCTTGCTGGCCAGCAGCCCCAGCAGTATCAGGAACAAGCCCCAGGTAAGGGGAGGGCCGGCAGCCCCGCTGCCTTCGGTAATCAACCTGGAGACGGTTTCCTGACCCACTTCAAATCCCGCCACGACCAGCAGCACCGCAATGATCAGGGTGGCCACCTGTTCGGCCTTGGCATGGCCGAAAGGATGTTCCGCATCCGGCGGCTTACGGGCGGCGCGGAAACTGATGATCACCACCAGGGATGTGGCCATATCCCCCAGGGAATGCACTGCATCGGAAATCAGCCCCGCGGATTGCAATCCGATTCCCAGCAGCAGCTTGATTCCCGCCAGCGCGAGATTCAAGACCACGCTGACCCAACCTTCCAGCATGCCTAGGCGGTTGCGGACATCGGGATTGCGAAGACTTTCGTCTTCCCGGGTGATCTGGGTGACCAGCCAATTGGTGAAGCGCTGCACGGGGATTCCCTTCTGCCTGTTGCTAGGATTGTTTCATAGAACCCTGATGCGTTCAATAAGCGCGGCCGGCGCAAGGGTGTGATGGAGTCTGTCAATTGGCCCGCAATAATTTTCAATTCGTCTCCCGCAGCGGTAAAGTTATCCCGTATCCAGCCGATAACCTCATTACAGCCCGGTGCATGGATGGCCCGGGAGGGAGAGTTGCGCGCCCGGAAGGCACAGTGAGTGCCGTATGGCCCGGGCCCGCAAGTTCCGCAGGCTGGTAAAGCGGCGCCAGGGGGCATTCCGCCCGCCTGGTTACGGCGTATCCAGGGAATATAATAGAGACAACGAGGATACGATGATTTCTCGCTGGACAAAGTGGCTGGTATTGGCCGCCGTGGCCCTGTTGTTGGTGTCGGCACCCATGACTCTCGCCCAATCACCCTCGGCGGTGAGCGTCTTTTCCATTTGGGTTCGGCTTTCCCTGCGGGGCTTCTCCCAAGAGGAAATAGAGTCCCTGCTGCGTAATATGGACGAAAAAACCGTGTCCGATGTCAAGGCACGGCTGCGGCGCACCGTAATGGCCAATCTACAATTGAAAATGATTGGAGATCGGGTACGATTCAGCCGCGACAAGGATGATCTGAACAACGTCATCACCTCCGTTGAGACGGAAATCCGGTTTGCGGGCATGCAAACCGACGATTTGCTCAAGCTGATGATCAAGAACCGCTACGGCATCCGCCTCGACAGGTTTTAGGATTACGCAATCCCCCAAAGCCCCCGCCGCTTCAATGCGGCACACCGTGCGTGGGATGGGAAGCATCCCGGCATACCTTCGCGATCCATGGCGCCCTCCCCTGGCGCGGGACTGGTAGACTAATTCGTAATAAATTTCACTAATTCGCCGTGCCACGGTTTGCGCCGCCTGGTCCACAGTGGCGCATTTTGCGAAGGATTCCACCCGTATCGGCCTGTATTTTTGTCTATTTCAATTTTTTTCTTGCCAGCCTTGAAAGCGGTGCCTTAAAATTAAACTGATTCTTTTGGAGGTAACTGATGGGAAGTCATTATAAGGGATCAAAAGAGGACGTTCAGGCGCTGGATTCCTATATTAAGCTGATTCGGGCGGCGGATTCGATTATTGCACGCATCTATCGCACCGCGGAACTGGAAGGGCTCACCGTGAGCCAGTTCGGAGTGCTGGAGGCGCTGCTGCATCTTGGGCCGCTTTGTCAGAGGGAACTTGGGGAAAAAATCCTCAAGAGCAGCGGCAACATCACCATGGTGATCGACAACCTGGAAAAAAGACACCTCGTGGAGCGCAAACGGGACCGCGGCGACCGGAGATTCGTGACGGTGCATCTCACCGAAGATGGAAACAAATTAATCCGGGCGATTTTTCCCCGTCATTTGGCCCGTATCAAGAACGAATTCGAAATTCTCTCCCTGTCGGAGCAGGAAAACCTGAGTACCTTGTGCCGCACCCTGGGACGATCCGAAACCGCTCGATCCGCATAGGAATTGCGCCCGGCCCGCGTTGCTTTGGCAGCCAATCCGTAGATCCGATTCAATCATTGCTTCCGGCATGAGACGGGCAGGCGGTGCCGAACCGCCGGTGCCGCATCCCTCGCACCGGGCAAACCCCAGGAAAGCAC
>JAPUIH010000063.1 GCA_027297205.1 SAR324 cluster bacterium
AACGGTCGCTTCGCCAACACGGCCGAGGCCGATCATTTCCTGGTGAAGGGACAGCCGGCCTATATGGGCGGCATGCATGAACTGTTCTCGATCGTTTGGGGCGCGATGTGGCATACGGCGGAGACAATCCGCAGCGGTAAACCCCAGGCCAAGGAGGATTTCGCCGCCATGAGCGAGGACGATTTGCGTTCCTTCATGCGGGGGCTGCACCCGCGCGCCCTGGCGCAGGGGAGGGGGCTGGGCAATTTTTTCGACCTGACAAAGTTCCGGAATCTGATTGACGTGGCCGGCGGGTCGGGGGGGCTGGCCATCGGGGCCTGCGAGGCCTATGCGGGCCTGCGGGGGACGGTGGTGGACCTACCCAATACGGTGCCCATCGCCCGCGGCTTCGTGGAAGAAGCCGGCATGGCCGATCGCATCGATGTGCAGGCCTGCGACCTGACCAGCGGGCCACCGCAAGGCAGTTACGATCTGGCGGTACTGAGCAGTATCCTGCAGGTGCTCTCCGCGGAACAGTGCCGCGCCGTGCTCAAGCACGTGGGACAGGTGCTGGAGCCGGGGGGTGCGATTCACATCCTGGGCTTCGTTTTGGACGATTCGCGCCTTGCGCCGCCCCAGTCTCTCGGACAGAATATGTACTTCATCAACGCCTACGACGACGGCCAGTCCTATACGGAGCAGGAGCACAAGGACTGGCTGGCCGAGGCGGGCTTCGTGGGCTTCGCGAGGGAAATTATGCCCGATGGCAGAAGCGCCGTCACCGCCCGCAAGGCTTAGGGCCGCGCCTGCCCCTTGCCCTTCTTCCCGGCCTGCGCCTGCTCGTATTCCTCGGCGGCGTTGGCCTTGGCCTGGCGCGCCGCGCCCAGGAAGCGGTCGCGGTTGGTGGTGACCCAGTTCATGCTGGAGGCGCGGTTGCGGTTGGAGCCCTGGAAGTGGGGAATCACGTAGCGGGCGAAGAGCTCGTAGCTGCGTTGGGTTTCCCGCCAGTCCGCCCAGTTGGTGGCCAAATGCAGGAAGGTGCCGAAGCCCCCGCACTGCTTTTCCAGCCGTTCCAGTTGGGCGATGGCGTCGTCCGGGTCGCCGATCACCGCATAGCCTGAATTGACAAGCGTCTCCACCCGCGCGTCGAAGCCCTCCGGCACGTCGAAGGGCAGGGCGATCACCCGCGTATAATAATAGAGCCATTTGTCCAGCCCGAAACGCACGTTTTCGATGGCCTGCCCGCGGGTCTCGGCGATGTGCATGGGCGCGACCAGCCGCCAGTTCTTGCGGCTTACCTGCTGCTTATGCTCCGCCGCCGCCTGCTCGCAGATGCTCCAGGCTTTTTCCAGGGCCATATAGCCCACTTCGGTGGTGGACCCGATGGAAAGCAGCCCCAGGCCGTACTTGCCCGCCGCCTGTGGTCCGGCGGGGGAGGTCATGGCCGCCACGGTCATCTCGATATGGGGCTGGGTGTAGGGGGGGAACTGCAATCGCGCCTCGTCCAGGGCGAACCAGTCCGTCTTGCGGGTCACCATCTCCCCGGAGAGCAATGGCACCAGCACCTGCAGGGATTCGTCCATCATGCGGCGCTGTTGCAGCGGGTCGATGCCCATCATGAATGCGTCCGAAGGCAGGGCCCCCGGCCCCACGCCGAACATGGCGCGCCCGCGGGTCTGGTAATCCAGTTGCATGATGCGGTCGGCCAGCAGCAACGGATGGTGATAGGGCAGGGAAGAGACCCCCGTGCCCAGGCGGATATGGCGGGTGCGCTCCGCCGCCCCGGCAATGAACACTTCCGGCGAGGCGATGGTCTCATAGCCCCCCGAATGATGCTCGCCGATCCACGCCTCGTCATAGCCCAGCCGGTCCAGCAGCGACACCAGATCGAAGTCCCGCTCCAGGGCCTGCATGGGATGCTCGTCCACCGGATGAAATGGGGCCAGGAATATCCCGAACCGCGGGTAGGGCCTCTCGATCATTTTCGTTCCTTGCAAATTTTCGCCGGCTCGCGCCAAGCCCCCCTGGCCCCCGCGCACAGGCCCCTTGCTTACCCTGGCGGCAGGCAAAGGGCAATGGCGGCGTTTTACCCCCTCCCCCTGACCCCCTCCCACCAGGGGAGGGGGAATTATTTCGCGAGCCACTGAGCAAAGAGAGAGCGAAATTCCGCCCCCTCTTCCTTGACGAGGGAGGCCAGCCCTGAGCTGAGCTGAAGGGCTGGGCTGGGGGCGATCTCGATTTACTCCCTCCCCCTTGAATGGGGGAGGGGCGGGGTGGGGGTAATCCCAAAATACTCAGGGCTTGAGGAATCCCAGCAGCGCCTCGTTGAAGGGCCCCGCCTGCTCCATATTGGAGAAATGGGCGGCTTCCGGCAGCACCACCAGTTTCGATCCGCCGATGCGGCTCTGGATGTCCTGGGCCATGGCCACCGTGGTGCCTGGGTCTTCCTCGCCCACCATCACTAGGGCCGGCGTGGTTATGCCGCGGATGCTTTCCCGCTGATCCATGTCGCGGATGGCCGCGCAGCAGGCACAGAATCCCTCCACGGGCGTGGTGAGGATCATCTCGCGCACGCTTTCCACCACCCGCGGCAGACGCTGCTGACCCGGCTTGGTGAACCAGCGGTCAATGGTCGCATCCACCACCGCGGCCATGCCGCTTTCCCGGGTTGTGGCGATGCGCTCGTCCCACCCGAAGGAAGCCGGCATGTGCGCCGAGGTATCGCAGAGGGCGAGCGAAAGCAGGCGGCCGCCGTGCTGGGTGCCCAGCATCTGCCCCACCATGCCGCCCTTGGACAAGCCGCAGAAGTGCACCTTGTCCAGCGCCAGGGCGTCCATTAATCCCACCGCGTCGCCGGTCAGCAGCTCCATGGTGTACGGTCCCTCTGGCGCGGCGGACTGTCCGTGGCCGCGGCTGTCGTAGCGCAGCACGCGGAAGCCCGCCCCGGTCAGCGGCCCGATCTGTGGCTCCCACATCCCCAGATTGGAGGCGAGGGAGTTGGACAGCATGACCACCGCCCCTTGTTCCGGGCCGTCCCACTGATAATGTAGCGTGGTTCCGTTCGCTTCGATTGTTGGCATCTGCGCCTCCTTTTGCTTGCTTGGTGTGTGGGGGGTATACCCCGCGCTTAGTGAATGTCCTCCGCGTCGCCGATGGCCTGCTTGAGCTTCTCCACGGTGAAGCCGGGGGCCTTGCAGACCTCCAGAATCACCGCCTCCCGCCTTCCCAGCAACTGCGCGGCCTGGGGCACCTCCCGCGCCACCTCGTGGGGTATGATCACCGCCCCGTGGCGGTCGGCATGAATCAGATCCCCCGAGGCCACGGTCATGCCGCACACGTTGACCTCGCAGCCGTAATCCTCCAGGTGCGTCCAGGCATGGGAGGGGCCGACCATGCCCCCCAGCATCTGAAAGCCGCCGGCCATGGCGTCCATGTCGCGGATGCTGCCGTTGGTGATGGCTCCCAGACAACCGAGGGCCTTGTGCACGTTGGTCTGCACTTCGCCCCAGAAAGCCCCATAGCCGGGAATGGCGTCCAGATCCTGGATGACCATGATACGCGGGGCGGGCCCCTCGGCGATATAATCGAAATAGGCAAAGCGCTGGGCCTTCACCGCCTCTTTCTCCCGCGCGGCGGGACGCATGGCGCGGGCGGTGGCCGTGCGGGCATAGCCCACCATGGGCGGCAACTCGGGAAATGGGCAGACCATGGGCTGCACCGTATAGCCAAAGCCCCGCCGCTCCGGCGCCACGATTTCCAGCGCGTTGCAGATGGTGGGCGTGTCAAAGCCCCCCAGGGCCTTCAGTTCGGTCTCGTTCAGGGTTTCAACGGTCATCATATCTCCTGGGAGCGGCGCCGGAGCCCCGCTGTGCAACATTTGGGTGGACATGGACGCTTGCCCCACTGACGGCAAACGTTGATTGGTGGGGCGGGCACTCCGGCAGGCGCACTATGACCCGCCCGCGGCCCGCGCCCGCTCCTGCTCCACCAGCACACGGCGCAGGATTTTCCCCGAGAGGGACTTGGGAATTTCCTCCACCACGTCCATCAGGCGGATGCGCTTGTGGGGGGCCACCTGCTCCGCCACGAAGGACATCAGGGTCTCGGTGGGTGTGTCTTCCCTGAGCACGACGAAGGCCTTGGGCACTTCGCCTGCTTCCTCGTCCGGGCTGGGAATGACCGCGGCGTCGGTCACGGCGGGATGGGTCAGCAGCAAGGCCTCCAGCTCGGCCGGGGCCACCTGGTAGCCCTTGTACTTGATCAGTTCCTTGAGGCGGTCCACCACGTAGAAGTAGCCCTGCTCGTCGGCGTAACCGATATCCCCGGTATGAAACCACCCGCCCTCCATCACGGCGGCGGTGGCTTCCGGATTGTTGAGGTAGCCTTTCATCACCTGCGGTCCGCGCACCAGAATTTCGCCCTCCTGATTGGGCCCCAGTTCCTCCTTCGATGCGATGTCCACGATTTTAACCTCCGTATTGGGCACGCACTGCCCCGCCGAGGCCGGCCGCTGCAGGCCCTCCTCGCTGGGACCGATGTGGGTGACCGGGCTGGTCTCGGTGAGCCCATAGCCCTGCACGATGATGCAGCCCAGCCGCTGCGCGGCCTCCCGGGCCAGCCCCTCCCCCAGGGGCGCCGCGCCGCAGAGCACCCCCCGCAGATTGGACAGGTCGAACTGATCCACCATGGGATGCTTGGCCAGGCCCAGCAGGATGGGCGGCACCAGATGCATGAAAGTGATCTTGTACTCCTGCAGAATGCCCAGGAACTGCTCCATGTCGAAGCGGGGCATGGTGACCACGGTGGCGCCCTGGGAGAGCGTGTAATTCAATATCACCACCATGCCGTAGATATGAAAAAAGGGCAGCACGCCCACCAGGGTCTGCTTTTCCCAGTCGATGGTCAGGCCGCGATAGCCCTTGATCTGGCACATGTTGGCCACCATATTGTAATGGGTCAGCATCACTCCCTTGGGAATGCCCGTGGTGCCGCTGGAATAGGGCAGCACGGCCAGGTCTTCCTTCAGGTTCAGGGTGACCTGGGGTGGCTCGCCGTCGTTGTCCAGCAGTTCGGCAAAGGGGATCGCTCCCTCGGCCTCTCCGAACACGAATATCTTTTCCACGCCGCATTGCTGGGCCGCCTGTTTGGCGTTCTCCAGGAACAGCTCGATGGTAATTAGGTACTTCGCACCGCAATCCTTAAGCTGCCTGGCCAGCTCGTCCACGGTGTAGAGGGGATTGACGGTGGTGTTGGTTCCGCCCAGGCTGGCCACGGCGTGGAAGATCACGGCGTATTCCGGCAGATTGGGGCTGTAAATCGCGAACACGTCCCCCTTTGCGAAGCCCGATTGGGCCAGCCCGGCGGCGCACTTGCGGATGGCCCCGGCAAGCTGGCCATAGCTGAGCGTGCGGCCGCTGGGCCCATCGATCAGCGCCGGTTTATCGGCCAGTTCCTCCGCGCGTTGCAGCACGTACTCGGTGAGGCTAATTTCCGGCACGGTCACGTCCGGGTAGGGGCTGCGGAATATCATCGTGCTTCCTCGCTGCTGAGCTCCCTCCGCAAGGCGGAGTGTGCGGGTTTCCGGCGCCACGGGAATTTGTTATGCTCCTTCATATTCTCGAATGGGCGAATTTTCAAGCGCGGCGCCGACTGGCAGGCTGGCGGACTTTATGATAATCCGCCGCCCGGCCCCGGTGATGGCGTCCGCGGCCCATATGGCTTCAGGAGTTCCGATTTGGGAAATCGTGCCCCTGCAGTGTCATGCCGTTGATGGAGATTGGATGGCTTCCCGCAGCGACGAACTTACAAAAGAAATATCCCGCCTGGTGAACCACCAGCGTGCGCACCGGCCAAAGGAGGTGGACAACCGCACCAGGGAACAGGTGAGCGCGGAGCAGACGATCCTGTCCACCGCCGAGCTGGACAAAGTGTTCGGGAGCATTGCCAAGGATAAGGACGGCCATGGGCTCACTTCCGATACGGTGCAGTACGCCAAAAAATTCTGCTACGACACCGTGGACGCGGTCAACAAGCTTGGCGAGAATCGCAGGTTCTTTATCCTCCAGACGATCAATCTTTTCGGCGAGCCCTACGTCATCACGAAGTTCATTCAGTTGCTGCTCAACGAGGGTATCGAAACGCGGAAGGGCTTGGCCTGCCTGTTCCTGACCACCTTCAAGTCCACCCACAACGTGGTGGGCATGCTCACTGCCCAGGACTGGCTCTTCCCGGCGCCGAAAGGAAATGCGGACCAGGGCGAATTGTACGTTTTTCAGTCCGATCTCGCCCGCATGCTGCTCAAGCTGTTTCCTTCCGATTATCTGCAAAGCCAGGCAAGCAAGCACAACGTGGAGGACATTTACCCCATCGAATTTCTGGTGAAGATCGTACAGAAAAACAACCTGAAGCAATTGCAAAAGGCGGTGATTGGCGATGACAACACGATTGTCATCATCATGATCGACTATATGGCATTGCTGCAAACCCACTATGCGCTCTTCATATACGGGTTGAAGCGCTACGAGTATCTCAAGCATTTCCTGGTGAACAAGTTGCGCCAGCAAGGAACGCTGGAACGCCTTGAGCCGGCGGATGTAAGCAAGCTCGTAGCGGGCGCACTGGTGGGCAATGAGCAACTGACGCCGCATGACGATTTGATCCATGACCTGATCAGGGAAAACCGATTTCACCGCTCCGAAGTGATCGCCGCCGAAGCGGAGTTCGTCAACCAGTTGACGCCCAACACGCTGGATAAGGTGATCCAGCAAGTGTATTCCATGATTAAAAAACTCTCCAAGCCCTCGGCCGACCTGGACGAAGCCTTCCAGGAAGTGCGCCAGTTGTCCGAGCGGGAAGGGTTTGTGGCGAAGCTGCAGGCGGGTTTCATGGAATTGGTGGAACGGGGCCTCATTGCGGCTTCAGACCTTGTGCGGGATATCCGCAATTCATTCCGCGCGAAATTTGACAAACGCAAGAAGGCCCAGGCGGAAAAACGCGAGCGGGTGCGAGTGAAAACGCTTGCCCAGGCTAAAATCCTTTCCTCCCTGGAGTCCCTCAAGC
>JAPUIH010000064.1 GCA_027297205.1 SAR324 cluster bacterium
GGAGAGGATGATCAGCAGGTAGAGGCGGGGCATGGAACTCCAGATTTCGATGCCGCGCTGCCCGAACAGGTCCACCATGCCCCCAAAGAATCCCTGCGCTGCGCCGATCAGAATACCCAGCACGGTACCGATCACCGCCAATACCAGGCCGAAAAAGAGGGAAGTGCGGAACCCGTAAATGAGACGGGCCAGCACGTCGCGCCCGCGGTCGTCCGTGCCCAGCAGGTTCACTGCATCCGGGGGGCTGGGGGCCGGGCCCTGCAGGTCAAAGTTGATGGTCTTGTAGTCCCAGCGGATCGGCGGATAGAGGGCCCAGTTGTCCCCACTGGTAATGCGCTCCACGACGAAGGGATCCTTGTAGTCCGCTTCGGTGTCGAAGTCCCCCCCAAAGGTGGTTTCGGGATAGGACTTGAAAAGAGGGTAGTAAAATGCGCCCTCATAGCGCAGCAGCAGCGGCTTGCTGTTGGCCAGGGTATCCGCGAACAGGCACAGCACGAGCAGGGCGCTCAGCACTATCAGGCTGTAGAATCCGCGCTTGTCGTTGCGGAAGGCCCTCCATTTCCTGCGGGATTCCCCGCTCAGCCTAATGCGCGGTGTCATGGGTGATCTCCAGCCGCCCGGTTAACGGGGTGCTCTCTCAAAGGAAATGCGGGGGTCCACCAGCACCAGGGACAGATCGGAAAGCAGATTGCTGACCAGCGCCAGCAGGGAGAAGAAAAACAAGGTGGCCATCACGACCGGGTAGTCCCGGCTGATAATGGACTCATAGGAGAGAAGCCCCAGGCCATCCAGGGAAAACAGGGTTTCGATGAGCAGGCTGCCGGTGAAAAACAGCCCCAGAAAGCTGCCCGGAAATCCCAGGATGAGCGGGATCACCGCGTTGCGGAACACGTGCTTGAAAAGCACCTTCTTTTCCGAAAGGCCCTTGGCGCGGGCCGTATAGACGTATTGCTTGTTGATCTCGTCGAGAAAGGAATTCTTGGTGAGCAGGGTCAGCACGGCGAAACTGCCGATCACGTAGCAGATCAGAGGCAGCACCAGATGCCACAGGTAGTCGGCCATCTTGCCCAGGGCGGAAAGCTGCTCGAAGTTGTCGGAGGTTAACCCGCGCAGGGGAAAAACGGACCAGAAGGACCCGCCGCCAAAGAGCACAATCAGGAACACGCCCAGCACGAAGCCGGGAATGCTATAGCCGATCAGGATGGCCACGCTGCTGAAAACATCGAAGCGCGAACCGGCCCGCACCGCCTTGAGCACGCCCAGGGGGATGCAGGTCAGGTATGTGAGCAAGAAGCTCCAGCCCCCCAGGGTCATCGACACCGGCAGCTTTTCCAGCACCAGGTCCACCACCTTTTTGTGGTGGTAGTAGGACTCCCCGAAATCGAAGGTAAACAGCCGCTTCAGCCAGCCCACAAACCGTTCCAGCACCGGCTTGTCGAAGCCGTAGAGCTTGTTCAGGTAATCCAACTGCTCCTGGTCGAGGCTGGATTGCTGGCGCAGCAGACCCGCCCCCACGGCGCCTCCCGCCGCGGCACCGCTTTCCCCGGCCCGCTCGCTGGCCCGCAGTTGGGATATCATGCGCTCCACCGGCCCTCCCGGCACCATCTGCAGCACGGCGAACGTGATGAGGATGATGCCGAACAGGGTGGGCAACATCAGCAAGAGCCGTTTGATGATGTACGGCCACATGGCTAGCGTGCCGGACGGAAGGGCCGGCCGCCATTCCGGGCGGCGTCCAGGCCACGCGCCTTGGCGGGGTCCACCCACCAATCCATCAGATGGCGCAGCGGGCCGTAGTAAAGAGGCAGTTGAGAGGGACGTCCCAGCTTGTTCCAGTAGGCCACGCGGTGGGCGGCGATATACCAGTGGGGCACGACATAATACTCGTGCCACAGCACCCGGTCCAGGGCGCGGGTGGCCGTGACCAGCGCTTCGCGGCCGGGGGCCTTGATGATGGCCTCCACCAGTGCATCCACGGCGGGGTTGGAGACGCCGATCAGATTGCGCGAGCCTTCCTGGGCGGCGGAACTGGAATGCCAGTAATCCCGTTGTTCGTTTCCGGGCGATTGGCTCTGTCCGAAATTGGCCACGATCATCTCGTATTTATGACTTTTGACGAGTTTCTCATAGACCGCATCGTCCACCACCTTAATATCCGCCTGCACCCCCAGCCGCCGCAGTTTGTTCAAATAAGGCTCTACGATCCGCTCAAAGGCTGGGCTGACCAGGGTCACGGTAAAGCGCATTTTTCGCCCCGTGGCGGCATGCACCAACACCCCGTGTCGCACCTCCCAGCCGGCCTTGGCCAGCAGGCGTTTGGCGGCGCGCAGGCGCTGGCGGATATTTCTGTATCCCTTTCCCACCTGTTCCACGGGCTTGGTGAACACCTCCGGCGCCACGTGCTGTTTAAGAGGATTGAGCAGGGCCAGCTCCGCGGGCGAGGGCAGGCCCCGTGCCGCCAGTTCCGAGTTGGCGAAATAGCTGTCATTGGCCGTGTACTGGCCGTGAAACAGAGTGCGGTTGCTCCATTCGAAATCAAAGGCAAGGGCCAGGGCGTGGCGCAGATCGCGGTTCTGGAAAATGGGCAGGCGCACGTTGAAGGCAAATCCCTGCATACCGGCATTGTTTTGATGCTTTAGCTTCTCCTTGACCAGATAGCCCTTCTCCCACTTCTTGCCCCCCACGTCCCTTGCCCATTGCTTACTGCTGTTGATGGCCATGAAGTCGATCTCCCCAGCCTTGAGGGCCTCCAGCATGACGAACTGGTCGCGGAAGTATTTCACGACAACCTGGCCGAAGTTGTAGCGGCCCCGGTTGACGCCCAGATCGCGGCCCCAGAAATCCTTCCTGCGCTGATAGATGATGTTCTTGCCGATATCGTAACTGCCGACCCGGTAGGGCCCGGAGCCCATGGCGTTGAGCACGAAGTCCCGCCCGAAATCCTTGCCTTGGTAGTAATGGCGCGGCAGCACCGGAATCTGCCCGGCGATCAAGGGCAGCTCCCGGTTGCGGCGGGCAAAGCCGAGCCGCACGGTAAGCCTGTCCAGGGCTTTCACCGAGGAGATGTCGTTGTAGTAGTAGCGGTAAAACGGCGAGGCGGCCTCTGAGCGCAGCACTTGGAAGGAGAACACCACGTCCGCCGCCGTGACCGGCTTGCCATCGGCGAAACGCGCCTTGGGATTGAGCCGGAAGGTCACCGCCATGCCGTCCGGGGCGATCTCAATGGATTCGGCCAGCAGGCCGTACACGGAAAAGGGCTCGTCGGCGGAGGTGTCCATCAGGGTCTCGAACACCAGCCTCTGCAACAACAGGGGTGGCCGGCCCTTGAGGGTGAAGGGGTTGAGCGTGTCGTATTTGCCGAATCCGGGCAGTGCGATTCGCCCACCCTTGGGTGCGGCCGGGTTGGCATGGCTATAATGGGCGAAGCCGCGCGGATACTTCAACCCACCCCCCAGGGCGGCGCCGTGGGAGGCCGCCTGCGCCAGCGCGCATAAGCCCGGCGCGAGCAGAAGCGCCATGCCCAGTGTCACGCCTAGTGCCAAGCGCCGCGCCGTGCGCGCCACCGCCAGGTAGGCCCCAGTCCGCATCGCCGCTCCTGTCCTAATTATCGGGTTAAAAGTTGCCGGTGAGGGCCACGGCGGGCCTCACTGCGCTTGAGGCTGATCGGCCATCTCCGGGTATGCGTCGGCAATGGCCACCACCCGCAGGGTATACCGCGCCCACAGCCCGGTAAAGATCATCAGCAGCACATGGTCCATCGTACCCAGGTTGGGGTTGAGGCCCGTGGCCGCGATATAAATGAACGCCGCCACCGGCGCGGTCACGCAATAATAGGCGGGGTAAACGTGCCTGGACAGGCCAAGCAGCACGGCGGCACAAATCACGCTGAACGCATAGAAGGCCATCCCGATGGACTTGAAGTTTCCTTCGAGTTTGGCTTCCACGGAAAGAATGAGGGTGAACAGCGAGAACAGCACGGCCACGAACAGCGCGTAGATAAAAATTTCCTTTTGCGCCTGGGGCTTGCTGAGCTTGGCCACCGGGATCAGATAAGGTGTCTTGTTCTCGTCCCAGACGTACTTCTTAACGTGTTTCCGCCAGTCCATTTGTTAGCTTTTGCCCAGTTCCTTCCTCAACTTCTTGAGCTTTTCCTGGTCCTCCGGCCACTTCAGGGTCATCAGGTCGAAGCGCAATTCCTTTGGGCCGAACAGCACCAGTACAGTTTGCAACCACACGGCAATTCCGGAGACGCCCGCAAAGATCAGCCCAACCACAAGCACGGACTTGATGATCCAGCGGTGAGATAGTCCCACCGTGGAAGCGGAGATTTCATTGGTCATAAAGGCGCCGAAGGCATATTCCGTGGCGAACCAGACCACGATGCTGGTGAAAGGCACCAGGAAAAAAGTGCAGCCCAGAAACTCGATCCAGGCCTGCTTGCGGAAGGAGAGATTTTCGCGCACCAGGTCCACCCGCACATGGCGGTTGTTGATGTAGCCATAGCCCAGCACCAGGGCGAACAGCGCGGTGTGGAAGTGCCATTCAAGCTCCTGGATAATCGTGGACTCGAAGGCGGCGCCAAAGGTTTCGATCAGCCATATCTGCAAGGAGAAGCCGCCGAACTTGAGCTTGCGCACAAACACATCCCACATGGTAACGAATACCAGGGGCAGGATGAAAAATGAGCCCCACTTGCCCACCGTTTCGGTAATGTTGGCCAGGGAGCGGCTCAATTTGACGATATGGTCCGGATTCATCTAATCTCCTTCCAACCCTGACTTGCGCGCCGTCGGGGCTGGCTGGTTTCAGGGCGACCCCTACACACCGTAAGCCAGGCCGGGCAGCCACAGGGCGATCATGGGAAAGATCATCACGGCTATCAGGCCAAACAGTTGCAGCAGCACAAAGGGCACGATGCCCTTGTAGATACTGGTGATGTGTACCTCCGGCGGGGCAATACCCTTCATATAGAACAACGCGAACCCGAAGGGCGGCGTCAGGAACGAAGTCTGCAGGTTCACCGCCACCAGCACGGTGAACCACAGGGTCACCTCATCGCCGTTCAGACCGACCAACGGCACATGATCGCCGAAGTCGAAGGTCGCCACCAGCGGCGCGAAGATGGGCAGAATGATCAGGGTGATCTCGATCCAGTCCAGGAAAAAGCCCAGGAGAAATACAATGGCCAGGATCAGGATCAGCAATCCCCAGGAGCCAAAATTGGCGGCGACTATTAATTCGGAAACCACGTCGTCGCCGCCCAGAGAGCGGAATACATAAGCGAAACAGGTGGCGGACATCACGATGAAAAAGATCATGGCGATGGTCAATGCCGCGGTATGATTCACGCCCTTCAGAATTTCCCATGTCATATAGCGTTTGCTGGCCTTGATCAGAATTCGCCCCGAGGCATCATTCTCGCTGGGGGTCATCAAGCCAAACTGAATGAAGCGCCTCACCAAAAAGGGAATGACCACGGGCAGCATCACCGCGCCGAAGGCCCCGACAGCTCCCGCCTCGCTGGGGGTCGCCCAGCCGAACAGGATGGAGCCTTTCACCAGAGCCAGCAGGGCCGCCGGAGGCAGAAAGCTGACCAGGATCAGCGGCGGCATTTGCCGTGCCGGAACGTGCAGCATTTCGGGTGGCAGGGGCGGCGCGATTTCAGGTTTAATACCCGAGGCGGTGACGATATAGAGCAGGTAAAACGACGCCAGCATCAACCCCGGGCCCAGGGCGGCCATGAAGAGGTTGCCCACCGAGATGGACAGCAGGTCCGCCATGATGATCAGCATGATGCTCGGTGGAATCAGAATGCCCAGCGTACCGGATGCGGCGATACAGCCCGTGGCCAGGGCATGGCTGTACCCCTGGCGGAGCATGGTGGGCAATGCCAACGCCGTCATCATGGTCACCGAGGCACCGATGATGCCTGTCATGGCGGCCAGGATGGTGCCCATCACCGTCACGGCCAGGGCCAGCGAGCCCGGCACCTTGCGCATCAGCACCTGCACCGCATAGAGCAGGTCCTCGGCGATGCCGCTGCGCTCCATCATCACGCCCATGAAGACGAATGTGGGCACGGCCACCAGCACCAGGTTTTCCGCCGCCTGCCCCCAAATGCGGGGTACGAAGTTGAAAAACTCGATCAGCGAAAAAACACCCAGCGAATATCCGATCAACCCGAACAGCAGAGCCACTCCGCCCAGTATGAACGCCACCGGATAGCCGGAAAAGAGCAGCGACGCCAGGGTCACGAACATCAGGATCGGGAGGTAATCGACGATAAATTCCAGCAATTCCTCGACATCCCACACAGTGATCACGAACAGAGCCGCCGCCACGACCGGCAGGAGCAGCAGCAACGCCCCCGTCTTGCCGTTAAGTTTGCCCCCAAGGGCAAGGATTTTCTGCATGTGAAATACCAGAGTTCAGAGCTTTCAGGCCGTGCCGGAACCCCGCGGGGCTCCGGCGCAACCCGATTTCCTGCCAAGGCCGCCGGTTCAGGCGGCGCGAAGCGTCAGGTCACTAATTCAGATAGGTGGCTTTCAGCGCCTGGGCATCCGCCCAGGCCTTATACTTCTTACGAAAACCGTAGAAGTTTTCCGCCACGCGCTTGAAGAGCGGATCCTTGGCGGATTCTTCCTTCACCACTTCATTCCAGGCGATCTCGAATTTCTTCAGGGTGGCATCCGGCCAGCGGCGCCGCTTCACGCCATACTTGGTGGACATTAACTTCATGGCGTCGAAGTTCTTGGCTTCCGTCTCGGCGTAGGTGTGCATGACGCTCTCACCCAGTCCGATCTGAATGATGCGC
>JAPUIH010000065.1 GCA_027297205.1 SAR324 cluster bacterium
GGCGCGGCCACCACGCCTCCGTAGCGGCCCCGGGCCGGTTCTTCGACGAGCACGAGGATGGTCAACTCGGGCGCATAGGCCGGCACGAAGCCCACGAAGCTGGCGATCAGCTTGGTCTTGGAATATCCGCGGGCCTTGATGTCGTATTTTTCCGTGGTGCCCGTCTTGCCCGCCACCGCATGGCCCGGCAGGGCGGCACGCCAGCCCGTGCCCGCCTTACTGACCACGCCCACCATGAAATCACGCACGATGGCCGCCGTGCGCTCGGTGATCACCCGGCCCAGCACGGTGGGGCGGTTGCGGGTTATCAGATCGCCGGAGGGATCGCGGATTTCCTTTACCAGGATCGGTTTGAGCTTGCGCCCGCCGGTGGCGATCGTGTTCACGGCCACGGTCAGTTGCAGGGGGGAGACCAGGATGCCATGGCCGAAGGAGATGGCCGCATGATCCACGGGCGTCCAGCGCTTGGGCGGCAGGGTATAGCCCTGGGCTTCCCCCGCCAGGCGCCGCCCGTCGGAGGCGGTGAACACGCCCAGCCGTTTCCCGAAACCAAAACGCTTGATGTACTCGTAAAACACCCCCACGGGCATGGACATGCCCACCTTCGCCGCGCAGATGTTCGAGGAAACCTGAATGACCCGGTCCAGGGTCAGCCAGCCGTAGGGCTTGGTATCGTGGATCAGGCTGTCGTAGTGCTTGAACAGCCCCTCCTCGCAGAAGAACAGGGAGTCTGGGCGCACCGAGCCTGAATCCAGGGCGATGGCGGCGGTGATCACCTTGAAGGTGGAGCCGGGCTCATAACCGCTGGTGATGGCGCGGTTGAAGTAATTGTACTTCTCGTAATCCTGGTAGGCGTTCGGGTTGAAGCCGGGCGCCTGGGCCATGGCCAGGATTTCGCCCGTGCGGGAGCGCATCACGATGGCGATGCCCACCTTGGCCTCCCAGGTTTCCACCGCCCGTGCCAGCTCCTTTTCCGCCAGATATTGAATGGCCGGGTGGATGGTCAGTTGCAGGCTGCCCCCGCCGGTGGGGAAGCCCGCACCGCTGCGCAGGTAGGCCCGGCCCAGAGCGTCCACCTCCACCACCTTGGTGCGTTCCGCGCCGCGCAGGTAGGAGTCGTAGGCATACTCCAGCCCTTCCAGCCCCTGGGTGTCCACGCCGGTGAAGCCCAGCAGGGAAGCCGCCAGACTCCGCGCCGGATACACGCGCCGGTATTCGGAGGTGGAGCCCACGCCCTTCAGTTTTAGCGCCCACACGGCCTCGGCTTCCTCCGGGGTCACCTGACGCTTCAGCCAGACGAATGCCCGTGTGGAGCGCAGGCGCGCTTCCAGGGTCTCCCGTGGCATGGCAAGCGCCCTGGAGAGAGCATGCGCGGCCAGGGCCGGTTCGCGGATCAGGCTGGGATGGGCGAAGAAGGAGTCCGCCTTCAGGGAAGCGGCCAGGCGGTGCCCCTGGGAATCGTAAATGGCGCCCCGCTTGCCCTTGACCTTGATGATGCGCTGGGACTGGCGTTGCGCCATGCCAGCCAGCGCATCGTGCTGCAGCACCTGCAAGTCCACGGCCCGCCAGACCAGCGCCAGCAACCACAGCGCCAGCAGGATCATCACAAACTTCACGCGGCTGCGCGAGCTTTGAAATCCCTTGGATAGCGGATTACTTAGATGAAAATTGAGACGTGTCATGGCGGTTCAGGCGTCGTACCTGGGAGGTGCGGGGCGGACGCATCCCCAGCCGTTCCGTGGCCAGGGTTTCGATGCGCTCCAGACGGGAAAGGTACTCCACCTCGAATTCAAGAGGTTCGATTTCTCCTTGCAGCACGGCCTTCCGCTGGCGCAGTTCGGTTACGGCAAAGCCCAGGCGGATATACTGGTAGCGCTGCCAGAGGAAAAACACGGCGCCAACGGTTAGCAGGGCGGCGCAAAACACCACCAGCGTCATGGACGAGAGGCCGCGGGAGCGTGGCTTGAACAGTCTCGGCAGATGCAGGTCTCTCATCTTTTCTCGAAGGCTCTCAGTTTCGCGCTGCGGCTGCGGGGATTGGCCTGCGCCTCCGCCGCGCCCGCGGTGACCGGCTTGCGGCTCAGGCGCATTCCGGCGGAGGTTTTTCCGCAAACGCATTTGGGCAGTTTTGGGGGACAGGTGCACGGCTTTTCCCAGCGGTTGAAGGCGGTCTTGACCATCCTGTCTTCCAGGGAGTGGAAGGATATGAGCGCGATCCGCCCGCCCGGCCGCAGCAGGTGCAAGGCATGCTCCAGCAACTGCTCCAGTTCTCCCAGCTCGTCGTTCACCGCGATGCGCAATGCCTGGAACACCTTGGTGGCCGGATGGTGCCCCTTGCGGTGGAAGCGTGCCGGAACCACCCCGGCCACCAGGGCCGCCAGTTCTCCGGTGGTGGTGATGGGCGACTCGTGCCGGGCGGCTGTAATAGCCTTGGCAATGCGGGCGCCGAAGCGCTCCTCCCCAAAGCGGAAGAAAATTTCCTGCAGGCGTTCCTCGCTGGCCGTGTTGACCAACTGCTCCGCTCCCGTACCGCCGGAGAGAGGGTCCATGCGCATATCCAGCGGCCCGTCCTGAGTAAAGGAAAACCCGCGTCCGGCGCTTTCCAGTTGTGGGGAAGAGACGCCCAGGTCGCCCAGCATGAAATCCACGGACTCCATCAGCAGATAGCGGTGCAACGCGGAGAAGGGAATTTGTTTGAGCAGAATCCGATTTGCGCAGGGAGCCAGGGCCTGACCGGCCGCGGCCACGGCTGCGGGATCACGGTCGCAGCCGAACAGCTCCGACTCGGGATAGCGATCCAGCAGAGCACGGGCATGGCCCCCGCCGCCCAGAGTGACGTCGGCCACAAGGCGGCATTGTGCCGGCGCGAGGTGCAACACCTCTTCCAGCAATACGGGAGTGTGCTTGAATTGCGCCGCCTCCGGCGAGGCCGCGGCCGTGGGGGGAGCCTCGGAAATTGGCATGGCATTGGGTTGCATGGCGTCCATCCGCTGGACTTGCTGCGGGCCGCTGCGTCATTCCGCGGCCCCGTTCCTCAATTCCAGCATACGGACTCCGCCGGGGCAGCGCAATAGGCGGGGGGACGGTGTATCGCCAATCTGCATCCGCGTCACGCACCCGCATTGCCGATGGTTACGGTCCTCCCTATTTGCTACGGAGCATGGGAGCGTGTAATTTCAAAGGTCTGGTAACATTGCAGTTTGTCAAATTTGAATGAAGGGATTCCGGAATATGCAAGCGCGGAGTGGCAATTCGAGCCGGAGGCCCAAACGGGCGGCGCTGCACACCTTGGGCTGCCGGCTCAATCAATCCGAAAGCGCGGCCCTGCGGCGCAGCCTGGAGAACGCAGGGTATGAGATCGTGCCCTGGGGTGCGGAGGCCGAGTTGTGCGTGCTCAACAGTTGCACGGTGACCGCCCGGAGCGATGCCAAATCCCGGCAGGCCCTGCGCTCGATCCGCCGCCGCTATCCGCAAGCCCGGTTGGCCCTGCTGGGCTGCTACGCCCAGACCCAGGGGGAGCAAGTGGCTGGGTTGGGGCTTGCGGACCTGATCCTGGGCAACGCGCAGAAGATGAACCTGACCGGCTATCTGGAGCGGGGACAGGCCGAAGCGGGAGGCGCCCCACTTGTGGTCACACCGCGCATATCCCGGCAGCCCTTTGTGCTGGACACCTTCGCCGCCGTGGATGGCAAGACGCGTGCTTCCCTGAAAATTCAGGACGGCTGCGATTTCATGTGCAGCTTCTGCATCATCCCCACCGCCAGGGGCCGGGCGCGGGTGCGGCGGCTTGCGAACTTGATGGAGGAGGCGCACAGCCTGGCGGAAGCGGGGGTGCGGGAGGTGGTGCTGACCGGTGTCAATCTGGGAACCTATCAGGAGGACGGCGTTAATCTGGTGGACGTGGTGGACGGACTGAACAGCATCCCCGGCCTGGCCCGCATCCGCATCAGCTCCATCGAGCCCACCACGGTTGATGAGGGCCTGCTGGAGCGCATGGCCGATACGGCCCACCGCCTTGTGCCCTATCTGCATCTGCCTTTGCAATCGGGCAATGACGGGATACTGCGTGCAATGCGCAGACGCTACGGCGCCGTGGAATACAGGCGCTTTGCCGGGGACGCCCTGCGCCGGGTGCCGCACCTTTGCCTGGGAACGGACGTGATGGTGGGCTTTCCGGGCGAGGACGGTGCGGCCTTTCAGGATACTCACGATCTGTTGGCGGACCTGCCGTTGGCGTACTGCCATGTCTTCCCCTATTCGGAGCGCAAGGGCACGCCCGCGGCGCGCATGCTGGAGCGCGTAGATGCCGGAATTCGCCAGCGCAGGGTGGCGCTGCTGCTGGCCTTGAGCCAGGAAAAACAACTGGCCTTCCAGCGCCGGGCGCAAGGCGGGGTGCGGCGGGTGCTGTTCGAGCAGGGAAAGAATGCGGGTATGGCGCGTGGCCTGACGGAGAACTTTATCCGGGTGGAGGTGCCCTGCGCGGCGCCGGGGGCTCTACGCAACCGGATCCTG
>JAPUIH010000066.1 GCA_027297205.1 SAR324 cluster bacterium
CAGCTCGGCCATCTTCAGCTTGCGCTCGTTCATGCTGTCCACGACCACCAGTTCGCTCAGATGATCGTGGCCGATTTCCCGCTTCATCAGGTTGTCCGGAATGACGCCGATCACCTCGCCGCCCCCGGCCAGGGCCGCATCGGCCACCACGCCCATCAGCCCAATCTTGCCTCCGCCATAGACCAGCCCCAGCCCGCGCGCGGCGAGGCGGGAGCCCAGCTCGGCCGCGGCGGCCTCGTAATGCGCGGGGCCGCCCTTGCTGGAGCCACAGAATACGCAGATCCGTTTCACGGGTTCCGCGCCTCTGTCATTTGGCGGCGGCCGCAAGGACGGGTGCTCATTTGGAGAATTTTCCTTGCTTGCCGGATTTCTTTCTCAGGTAGTCCCCCAGGCGCTGCATGCCCTCGGCGATGTTTTCCAGGGAGTTGGCGTAGCTGAAGCGCAGGCAGCCCTCGCCTCCGGCGCCGAAGTCCAACCCCGGCGTGACCGCCACCCCGGCCCTGTTGAGGATGTCCATGGCCAGCTTGATCGAGTCCTTGCCGTAGCGGCTGGCATCGGCGAAGCAATAAAAAGCGCCCACGGGCTCGTATTTCAGGGGCAGGCCGATCTCCTGCAAGCACTCGATCATGTAAACGCGCCGCCGGTCGTATTCCGCCTTGTACACCTCGCATTCGGGAATGGCCTTGGTGATGGCCGCGATGCCCGCATGCTGCACATAATCCGCGGCGGAAATCATGATGTTCTGGTGCATCTTCATTATCGTGGGCTGCAGCTTGCTGGGGAATATCAGGTAGCCCAGCCGCCAGCCGGTCATGGCGAAGTATTTGGAGAACCCGTTGAGCACGAATGCCTGATTGCTGAACTCCAGCGCCGTGTGCTCCTCTCCGCTGTAGGTGAGGCCGTGGTAAATTTCGTCGGAAATCAAAGGCACGCCCAGCCCCGCCAGCGTCTTCAGCACCTCCCGCTTCATCACCACGCCGGTGGGGTTGGCCGGAGAACATATCAGCAGGGCCTTGGTGCGCTTGCCGATTTTTTTCTTCACCGCCGCGGGATCCAACTGGAACCCGTCCTTTTCCCTAATCTTCACGAACACCGGCTTGCCCCCGGCCATGCGCACAAAGTTGGCGTAACAGGCATAGCTGGGATCGGCCAGAATCACCTGATCCCCCTTCTCCAGCAGCAGCAGCATAAGCATCTGCATCAGTACGGAGCTGCCCATGGAGACCACGATCTGATCCGGGTGCACCTGCACGCCGTACTTCACTTGATGGTGATGGGCGATCACCTCCCGCAGGCGGGGAATGCCCAGGCTGTGGGTGTACCGGGTATGGCCGTCCAGCATGGCTTTGATCGCCGCCTCCTTGATGATCGAGGGGGTGGGCAGGTCCGGCTCTCCGAATTCCAGATGCACGATGGAGCGTCCCTTGGCCTCCAGCAGGCTCGCAGCCTGGAACACCTCCACGGCCAGGAAGGGTGTGATGTTATCGATATGGCGGGGTATGCGCATGGTTGTCTAACCCGAGATAATTGCCAAATCGGCCGGCCCGGCGCTGTGTGTGCCGCGCCCTTCGAGACACTCGCTACGCCCTTCGACTCCGCTCAGGACAAGCTCGTTCCTCAGGAACGCGGCAAAAAAAGCCCGCATCCCTGCCTGTCCTGAGCACAGTCGAAGGGAGGAAGGCTCCGAAGGTGCCTGTCTCGCCTGCCCTGAGCTTGCCCTGAGCGGAGTCGAAGGGCGAAGTCGAAGGGGAGGGTCGGGCTTGAGCTTGTCATTTTTGCAATCGCATGTAGTAAATTATTTTTAAAAAACAGCGGCTCAGGACGCGGCCGCCTCCCGGACGGCTTCGCGCCAGATGCTCTCCACCTGTCTGTGAAGCTCGGCGAGGTCGCCGTCGTTGCGGATCACCCGCTGCGCCCTGGCGCCGCGCTGCTCGTTGCTCATCTGGGCGTCCAGGCGCGCCTGCGCCTCTTCCCTGGCGAAGCCATCCCGCGCCATCATCCGCGCCACCGCCACCCGTGGCGCGGCGGCCACCACCCACACCTCGTCACAGAGAACGTCCCAACCAGCCTCCAGCAGGATGGCCGCATCCAGCACGATCAGCGGCGGGGCCTGCGCTCTTGCCCGCAAGGTCTCTATTTCACGGCCCATCAGCGCGGCCATGCGCGGATGGGAGATGGCGTTGAGCCGCTCCAGTTGCGCCTTGCTGGCGAACACCAGCGCCCCCAGCTTGCGCCGGTCGATCGTGCCGTCCCCGGCCAGGATACCCTCGCCAAAGGCGGCCACCACCTCCGCATGGGCCTCTCCGTCCGGGGCGATCACCCGGTGCCCCACGCTGTCCGCATCGATCACGTGAGCGCCCTTCTCCGCCAGGAGACGGGACACGCTGCTTTTTCCCGAGGCAATACCCCCGGTCAAACCCACCACCAGAATAGGGGGTTGTGCTGGGGATCGCTCGGGCATGGGACCTGGATTGGTGCAGCGATGGCCGGTGCGGGGACACTCCCGCAACGGCTGCGCGGCCACCTGTTTGGGAAGGGCGTGGCCTCTGCGGTCAGGGCCCAGGCCCTGACAACATTTCTGGCAGGGCCCAGGCCCTGACAACGGGTAAAGCGGGTGATTTCCGGGCGGCCAGGCCGGCACGGCATTCGTCAATCACCGGCATCTTAAGCATACCTGCCCCGGATTGAAAGTGGTAAATGCAGGGAGCCGGCGCCGTGGAGGAAGGCGCTCCCCCGCGCCGCGCACCCTAACCGCTCATGGGCCGGCCCAACAGATGAAAAGCAATTCCCCGCCTCAGAATACCGGCAGTCAGGACCTGCCGCGTGAGCCATTGCAGCCTCCGGGTTTTGCGGAAATGCTGGGATTCACGCTGCCCCTGATGATGGGGCTGACCACCGTGGCGGTTCATTCCATCATCGACTCGATATTCGTGGGCAGGTTGGGCACCGCTCCCCTGGCCGCCCTGGGCATGGCCAATCTTTATTACTTCACGGGCGTGGCGCTGTGGCTGGGCCTGATGCGCAATTCCATCACCTTCACCGCGCGCGCTTTCGGGGCGCGGGAGAGCGGGCGCATCGGCAATATCGTGGCCCATTACCAGTGGCTGGCGCTGCTGGGCATCCCCATGCTGTGGGCCGCGGCCCGGGCCTTTCCCTTAATGGGCCGGCTGGCCGGATTAACGGAGGAGGTGGGCGGGCTGGCCCAAAGCTATCTGGATATCCGGGTATGGGAGGCGGGGTTCATGCTGACCTTGCTGCTGTACAGCGCCTTCTACCAGTCCACCGGAAACTCCCGCCTGCCCATGCTGGTCAACTGGGGCGCCCTGACGCTGAACGTGCTGCTGGACTACATGCTGATCTTCGGCCGGCTGGGTGCGCCCAACATGGGCATCCAGGGCGCGGCCCTGGCCACGGTGCTGGCCCAGGCCGCGGGCGCGGCGGCGATGCTGGCCATGGCCTACCGCCATAAGATCCGTGTGCGTTACGGCCTGAGGCTGCTGGTGCGGCCCCGCTGGTGGATGCTCAGGAACATCATCGTGGTGGGTGTCCCCCAGGGCCTGGGCGACCTGATGGAATTGGGTGGCTTTCTGGCATTCTACGCCATCGTGGGGCGGCTGGGGGTGGTGGCTCTGGCGGCCAGCAATATCGGGGTGCAGGTGACGCATCTGCTGTTCATGCCGGGGCGGGCCGTGGGCATCGCCGCCGGAGCCTACATGGGCAGGTACCTGGGGGCCGGGGCGCCGGGGGTGGCGCATACGGCGGCCCGGCGCATGCTGCTGATGGGAATGACCTACATGGGGTTGATGGGGCTGCCGCTCTGGTTTCTGGGAGCCCCCATCGCCATGCTCTTCACCACCGATGTGCAAGTGATCTCCCAGGCGGCCCTGCTCTTCAAGCTGATGGCACTCTACCAGGCGTTCGACGGCATGGGCATGATCATGCGCGGGGCCCTCAACGGCGCGGGGGATACCCGCTTTCCCGTGCTGGCCACCTTGCTCTGTAAGCTGGGTGTGATGTTCCCCGTGGCCTGGTGGCTGTCCACAAGCATGGAGCAGAGGCTGCTGGGGGCCTGGCTGGGCGCGTCCGCCTATCTGGTGGTGTTGGGGCTGACCCTGCTGCTGCGCTTCGAGCGCGGGGGCTGGCGGAATATCCGCCTGGACCTGGGGCAGGCCGCCGGGACGGAAGAAGCGTGAACGCGCCATCCATCCCATGTTATGGATTTGCGCGGGGACCGAGGCTGGGCGTCCGGCTGTGGCCCTTTCACGGCGGGCACCGGAGCGCTGTTTTGATTCTTACTTCCAGCGATAACCGATATGGAGGCGGGATCCGGTGAGATCGGTTTCCACCCCATCCGAATCCTCAACAGTGGCACTGTCTGTCTGGAGCATGATTAGAAAGCCGTTTTCGGCCTCGAAACCGATCATAAATCCAGCCCCGGTACCGGAGGAACTAACATCGCTGCCACCGACAGGAACACCGAACAATTTGTCGATCGTAACAACTTCGCTGTACGACCCCATGTGAGGGCCGAGGAAAAACCCACCGACCCAGAGCCGGAATGATATGGCCAGGATGCCGTGGGCTGCCGAGCCCTCTACATCGCCAGTCACCGTTTCGGAGGACGACATCAAAAAAGGGACAATGGAAAAATTATCGCTGACGGCGAATTGCCAGTCGATACCGATGCTGGCCCCTGAACTTTCGAACTGAAACGGAAGACCGGGTAACGCGACTTTCGAAGTGTGGCTCGCCGAACCGACAAACAATCCAAAACCATCTCCGGGCTGGGCCTGCACCTGCGGTACGAGCACCAGCAACCCCAGCGCAAGCAAAATTGATAGACTGACTCGCTTCATATCCGGCTCCTTTCGATTGGCCGTCCCCATGGCCGTTGCCCGGGGGCGGTACTATTGCGACATTCGAGCAAGAACCCGATTTCATGCAAAATGTGTACG
>JAPUIH010000067.1 GCA_027297205.1 SAR324 cluster bacterium
CTCCGCCCCCGCCGGGCTACCAACTCATGGTTCCGCCCGTGCCGCGCCGCAACTGCACAGCACCGCCCCCGCCGGGCTACAAATCCATTGGTCCGCCCGTGCCGGGCTGCAAATGCACCGTTCCGCCCGTGCCGGGCTGCGAATTCACCGTTCCGCCCGTGCCGGGCTACACCGCCGTGGGGTCGTCCTCCAGTTCCACCTGCAGGTTTTCCAGGATGCGGCTCACCATGCAATAGAAGCCAATGGTGACCGTAAGCTCCACGATAGCCTGCTCCCCGAAGTGCTTGCGCAATTCGGCGAAGCTCTGCTCGCTGGCCCGCACGTCGGTGATCACTTCATCCGCATAGGCCAGCACGGCGCGCTCCTGCTCGCTGTATGCGCCGGAGCCTTGCCAGGCTTTCACCTCGTCCACCTGCTGCCGGGACACCCCCGCCTTGAGGGCGATCGCCTGGTGTTTGGTGCGTTCGTAGCCGGCGTCGGTGCGCTCGCTCACCAGCAGGATGGTCAGCTCCCGCAGCACGGGAGGGATGGCGCCCTTGTACAGAATTCGGTTGCCGAAGCGGATGAAGCTCCGGCACAGATCCGGCGCATGGGCGAGCACCCGGTACAGGTTAACCACCTGGGAGCCGTTGGACTCGATCTTTTCGAACATTTCCCGCACTTTGGGATCGACCTGATCATTGCTTAGATATGCGACACGTGCCAAAGCAGTCTCCTTTGCCGATGGAAGTTTCGTCTGCCGCGCCAGGATTCGCCCTAGCCGATTTGCGCGCTTTGCCCGCCGTCCACGGCCAGGCAAACGCCGGTGATAAATTTTGCTTCGTCCGAGGCCATGAACAGCGCCGCATGGGCGATATCCCAGGCGCTGCCCATGCCGCCTTTCAGGGGCACCCGTTCGTTGCGCTGGCGGATCAGCTCTTCCCTGGGAATGCCCCGCGCCTCGGACAGGCCCTCGATGGCCATGGGGGTGTTCATCAGGCCGGGCATGATCACGTTCACCCGCACGCCCTTTCCCGCGGCCCCCATGGCGATGGAGTGGCTGAGGGCGTTTACGCCGGCCTTGGAAGTCTTGTAGGCCAGCATGTTCACCGCGCATACGGCGGCCACCGAGGAGATGTTGATGATGACACCGCTGCCCTGGGCGGCCATGTAGGGCATGACGTGCTTGCAGCTGAGAAACATCCCTTTCAGGTTGACATTGAGGATGGCGTCCCAATGTTCCTCCTCCAGGTTGATCAGCCCCCGGTCGCCACCGCCGATGCCCACGTTGGTGTGGAGGATGTCGATGCGGCCGTAGGTGTCCATGCAGGTCTTCGCGAAGCGCGCGCAGTCTTCGGCAATGGTCACGTCCGCCTCGCAGGCGGTGGCCTCTCCGCCTTCATCGGCGATCATGGCCTGCGTTTCCTCAGCGGAGTCCAGCCTGCGGTCCACCAGCAGCACCCTGGCTCCTTCGCGGGCGAAGGTGATGGCCGTGGCCCTGCCGTTGCCGATGGTTTCGCCGGGGGTTTGTCCGGCGCCGGCCACAATGGCCACCTTGCCTTGCAATCGCTCCGCCATCTTTCCTCCTTGCCATAACACTCCGGAAAAGAGTGCCCACGGCCGCCTCCGTTGCAGCTTGTCCAATCACCGCCCTCCGCCGGAGAAGCTGTTCTACCGCATTTGCGATGCGCGTGCGAGGGCGCAAGTGCTGCAAACCGCCGCCCAGGGCGTTTGGGGGGGGGCGAAGCACTTTCAAAGGCCGCTCCGACTTGGTATAGCAATGGCCCTTGGCGCGCCTCGGCGCTCGGAAATTTCAGTGGGAGCCGGTATTGTTAACTTACCGATCACCAGAGCGGGGTACTGCCGCGGGTCTGGCCCACCGCGCGGCAGCCATGTTGCTCGCCATTGGTCTAGGGTTGGCCGCGCTGGGCCACCCGGCGGCCGCCCAGCGGATCGTGCTGGACGAGCAAAAATTATGGGGCTACGCGGAAAAGCTCTTTCGGGACGGGGAGTACTACCGCGCCATATCCGAATACCGGCGCATGCTGCACTTTTTCCCGGGGGGGGAGCGCGTGGCCGAGGGAAATCTGCGCATCGGGCAGGCTCTCTTGCGCGGTGGCGAGACGGCTCAGGCCATTCGCCACTTCGATGCCCTGGAGGCGCGGCCTCGGCTGAGCGGCGTGCTGGACGGCATCCGCTTCCTGCGGGGGCTGGGGTATCTCGATCTGGAACGGGAGCGGCCCTATCCCTTGCGCGAAGCGTCCATTGCCTCCGCCCTAGCCGATCTGCGGAAAATATCTCCTGCCTGGCCCGGCAGGAAAAATGTGGACGGCTTCCTGAAAGCCTTGCACGAAACTCCCGCACTGCCGGAAAAGTCTCCCGCACTGGCCGGGACGTTCTCCGCCATCGTCCCCGGCTCGGGCAGCTTTTACGTGGGGCGCCACGGCGAGGGAGCACTGACTTTGTTCGTGACGGCGCTGCTGATCGCCGGAGCAGTGGAGTCTTTCGAGGAGGACAAGGACGGCCTGGGGGTGGTGCTGGGCTCCCTGGGAATAGCCTTTTACGGTGGGGGCATCCTGGCCGCGGTGAGCGGGGCGCATAAATTCAACGATGGCCACAAGGCCCGCTACCTGGCCGAGCAGCGCCAGCGCTTTGGACTTGTCATTGACCGAGGGGGGGCCGCCGCCGCCTTCCGCTCCTCCTTTTAGGGGGGACGAGTGGTCTGAGGCTGCGCCCAGGCTTAGAAAAAGACCAGCAGCTCCGCTTCCCGTTCCCGCACCCATCCGATCTCCGCCGCATCGGACACGCCCGCCTTGTGCAGGTCCGCAAGCAGGGCCGCGGCTTGGCTTTCGGGCACGGCCACCAACAGCCCTCCCGCGGTCTGGGGATCGAACACGATTTCCTGATGCCAGGCCGGCAGTTCCTTTTCAAAGCGGTAGTTCCCTTCGCACAATTCCCGGTTGGCCTTGTTGACCCCGGTGGTCACGCCCTTCTTGTACATGTCCAGGGCGGCGGCCATCACCGGTATCTTGTCCAGGTCCATGCGCAGGGTCAGGCCGGCCCCGTGAGCAACTTCGTAACCATGGCCGGCCAGCCCGAAACCGGTCACGTCCGTGGCGGCATGGATGGAATATTCGGCCATCACTTCCGCCGCGGCCATGTTGAGGGTGGTAATCTGCGCCACGCAGGCGTTCATGGCCTCTTCGGGCACCCAGCCCTTGCGTTGCCCGTTGATCAAGACGCCGCTGCCGATCGGTTTGGTGAGGATCAGGCGGTCCCCCACCTGGGCGCCCGAGTTGCGCCATATCTTGTCCGGATGCACGATGCCCGTCACGGACAGGCCGAACTTGGGTTCCTCGTCCTCCGTGGAATGGCCGCCGGCCAACACCGCCCCCGCCTCCTCAATCTTGCTCAAGGCTCCGGCGATGATGCTCTGCAACGTTTCCGGCGGTAGATCGCCGGAGGGAAAGCCCACCAGGTTCAGGCAAGCCACCGGGCGCCCCCCCATGGCATACACGTCGCTCAGGGCGTTGGCGGCCGCGATCTGCCCGAACAGGTAGGGATCGTCCACCGGCGGCGTGATAAAGTCCGCCGTCATCACGATCGCGATATCGTCCGTGATCCGGTACACCCCCGCGTCGTCCGAGGTTTCCATGCCCACCAGCAGATTGGGATCCGTTGGTTTGGGCAGGCTGGCCAGCAGTTCAGACAGCCCGACCGGGCTGAGCTTGGCCGCTCACCCTCCGGTCCTGGCAAGGCTGGTCAAGGTCTTCTTTCTGAATAGCGGTTTAAGCATAATGGCCATAGCAACCGAATTGATCTGAGGGTGAATAGGCGGACGTGGCGCACCTCCCTGCCGCCAGCTTGGTAATTCAGCAGTTTATCAGACCGCCAGGGCGGGGGGAAGTGGGGTACGATACAGTCCGTCCGCCTTCACGCCCCTTCCCCCAGTTCGCCCAGCTTGGCTTGCCAGCTTCCGGGCGGGGCTTCGACGCGTATCTGCTCACCGCTGAAGGGATGAGGGAACTCCAGAGCCTGGCACTGCAGGGCCTGGCGGGGCAGCAGCAGTTGCGCCTTCAGGCGTGCGAAATCCCGGTGCGCCAGCCAGTCCAGGAACACCCCCTCGTCCGGATGGTATTTCTTGTCACCCACGATGGGCGTGCCCAGGTTGGCCAGGTGCACCCGCAACTGATTGGTCTTGCCTGTCACCGGCTCCAGCTCCAGGTGGGAGAAGGGCGGGCAGTGCCGCACATGGTGAATGCGTGTCAGGGAGTGTTCCGGGCCGCCATTTTCCAGGCGCAACTTGGTGGCGATGCGCGAGCTGGGATGGGGCACGATCTTCCCCGAGATTTCCCGCAGATTGGGAGGAAAATCCCCGTGCACGAGGGCCCGGTAGGACTTGCGGATTGTCTTGTGCTGAAAGAGCTTGTGAAAGGCCGGCAGATCGCCCTTGCGCTTGGCGAAGAGCAGCGGGCCGCAGGTTTCCAGGTCCAGCCGGTGCACGGGCGTCAACTCCGCATTGCCGAATACTTCCCGCGCCAGCAGGGCCAGGGAGCTGAAGTAATACACCCCGGAGGGATTGACCGGCAGCGAATCCGGCTTGTGGAGCACCAGCAGCCACGGATCTTCGTAGAGCGGCGGCGCCAGGGTGGGCGGTGGCGGTTCCTCCTCGCGCAGGTGCAGGTAGGCCAGCCGGTCGCCGGGCGCCACCACCGTATGTTCATCCACCGCCGCGCCGTTGCGCCGTATGCGCCGCGGGTAGAAGGAGGTGCGCCAGCGGGCGTCCCGGCCGTAGGCGTAGCGTTCCAGCAGGTAGCCGCGCAGGGGCCGGGGCGGGCCCTGGTAGGTAAAGCGGAAAATTTTGCTGTGGGGGCCGTCCGCGAAGGGCAGCGGCGCGCCGGGGGAGGGCTGCTCCGCCGGCGGCATGGACGGCGGGCCGGGTCTTGCCGCCGCATCTTCCAGCGCCGCCTCCGCGTGCTGGGGTGGGCCGGAGGAGATCCTCAGGACGCCTCCTCCGCCTTCTGCTCCGCGTGTTTTTTCTTGCCCAGCCAGGCCCGGAATCCGTTGCTGGCCAACGGATGACCCAGCTGATCCTGGATGAACTGGGCGGTTTGCAACAGCTTTTCCAGGTCCACCCCCGTGTCCACCCCCATCTTTTCGAAGGTGTAGACCAGATGCTCGGTGGGCACGTTGCCCGAGGCGCCCGGCGCGTAGGGACAGCCTCCCAGGCCACCCACCGCCGCATCGAACTGGGTAATGCCCATCTCCATGGCCGCCACATTGTTCACCACGGCGGTGCCGTAGGTATCGTGAAAATGCACGGCGAGCCGCTTGGCCTCGCAGAGGGACAGCACCTTTTCCATCACCTGTTTTACCTGGAGTGGGTTGGCCACGCCGATGGTGTCCGCGATGCCGATCTCGTCCGCGCCCATATCCAGCAGCTCCTTGGTCAGTGCAGCCACCTGTTCGGGTGGCACATCCCCTTCGAAGGGGCAGCCGAAGGCCGTGCTCAGCGCGGCGTTGACCCGCATGCCCCTGCCTTTGGCCGTGGGCAGCAGTTCCCCGAACAACTTCAGGGTTTCGCCGATGGTCTTGTTGATGTTGGCCTTGTTGTGCCCTTCGCTGGCCGACATGAACAGGGTGATCTCCTTCATGCCCGCGGCCTCCGCGTTGTCCAGCCCCTTCATATTGGGCACCAGGGCGTTGGTGGTCACAGACTCGATATCGGAGAACTCAGAGCCGATCTCCGCGCAGTCGGCCAGGGCCGGTATCCACTTCGGATTGACGAAGGAGGTGATCTCGATCGATTGCAGGCCGGCGTCTATCAGGCGGCGGATGAAGTCCTTCTTGGCCTCCGTGGGCACGAACTGCTCCTCGTTTTGCAGGCCGTCGCGCGGACCCACCTCGCGGATGCGCACCTTATCGGGCAGGGCTTGAAACATGGGGCGTCTCCCTCTCGCGTCAGGAAATTTTTATGAAGATATGATGCCAGTCTAGCTGAGCGGCCGGGGCGAGACAAGGCGCGGACAAAATCCGTAATATTGCCACAATACTCGCTGCGCGCCCCTACATCCTCTCCGGCGGCACGATGCCCAGCAGGGCCAGCCCTTGCTTGAGCAGCAGGCCCGTGGCGGTAAACAGGGCCAGGCGGGCATTGCCCAGGGCCGGGTCTTCGGCCTGCTTGACCGGGCTGGTGGCGTAGGTGCGGCTGAACTCCTTGGCGATCTGGAACAGGGCGTTGGCCACCAGGTTGGGCCGCAGATCGCGTTCCGCGTGGGCCACGGCGCGGTTGAAATCGTGCAGGGCGCGCACCAACCGCCGCTCGCTTTCCAGGGTGAGCAGGCTGTAGTCGGCGTCCGGGTCAGGCGATCGTCCCACCTTGCGCAGCACGCTCTGGATGCGGGTGTAGGCATAGCAAAGGTAGGTGCCGGTGTCCCCTTCCGAGACCAGCCAGTCCTCCAGATTAAAAATGATGGACTTGCCCGGGTCCTGCTTGATCATGCCGTAGCGGATGGCGGCCACGGCGATGCGGCGGGTGGTCTCCGCGATCTCCTCGTCACTCCACTGGCCCCGGTAGCCGTGCATGTAATTGGATTCGATGTAGTCGTTCAACTCCTCCCGCAGCCGGGAGAACAGGATCACGTTGCCGGCGCGGGAGCTCATCTTGCCCTCGGGCAGCATGACCAGCCCATAGGGCAGGTGGTGGCAGTCGGCGGCCTGCCCGTACCCCAGCAATTGCAGCGTCTTGAACACCTGCTGGAAGTGCAGGGTCTGCTCCGCGCCCACCACGTAAATGGATTCCTGGATGCCGTGGTCGCGGAACTTGATTTGCGCCAGAGCCAGGTCCTTGGTGGAGTAGAGGGAGCTGCCGTCGGATTTGAGCACGAGAAAGAAACCCAGCTTGTGCGGCTCCAGGTCAATGCCCACCGCGCCCTGGGAGCGCTGGAACACGCCGGATTGCAGCCCCTCCTCCACGATCTGGAGTCCCATCTCCATGTCCGACTCGTAGAACACCGTGTCGAAGCGCGCGCCCAGCCATTGATATATTTCATCGAAGGCCGCCAGGGACCAGGCGCGGGTCTCGCGCCACAGCTTGTGCACTTCCCCCGTGCCGGATTCGAGTTGGCGCAGGATTTCCCGGATTTCCCGCTCGTAGCGTTCCCGCGTGTCCTTGTCCGCCTCTGCCAGCAAACGGTCCGCGGCGGTGTAGAGCGTGCCCAGCCACTCCCCCCGGTTTGCAGAGCCGTCCCGCGGCGGGGGCTCTTCCTGGCGGTGGTTCAGGTAAACCCAAAGGCACTTGGCGATGTGGGTGCCGATATCGCCAATGTAATTGGCCGCCACCACTTGATGGCCGTTGTATTCCATGATGCGCACCAGGGCGTCACCCAGGGCCACGTTGCGCATATGCCCCACGTGAAATGCCTTATGGGTGTTGGGCTGGGAATACTCCACCATCACTTTCTTGCAGCCCAGCTCCCGGTTGCCCTGGAAGTAGCCGCCTTCCAGCACGCCGCGCAGGGTGGTTTCGGCCATGGCCTGGGGCGACACCCGGAAATTCAGGTATGGGCCCGCCGCTTCCACTCCCATCAGCAGAGGCTGGGCCTGGGCCGCCGGGGCCAGCTTTTCCGCCAGCTCCAAGGCGATGGCCGGCGGGGCCTTGCGCATCACCTTGGCCAGGGCAAAGCAGGGAAAGGCGTAGTCTCCCATTTCCGGGTCGGGAGGCGTTTCGATCATTGCGCCCGCCACCTCGGGAGCGGATTCCACCCCCGCGGCGCGCAGGCCCTCATTGAGAAAAGCAACGATGGTGTCTATGAAAAGGTCCATGATCCTTTTGGCCGGTTTGCAATGCTCCGGCTCTGGCCGAAATTTTTCGTCCCGTGTGCCTGAGGAAGCCTCCACAGGCGGCTGTCTCACAGGCCACCGGCATATTTCATGCGCATCCCGCTTCCAGCGCCGAAACCTTATCTGCTTAGCAGAGCGCGCCCGCCCAGCATACCCCATTGGCGGGAAAAGGCCGTGAATGTCATTCCCATCCGGCCCTTATTCCGCATAGAATGGCCCCTCGGCGCAGGCAAAGGCCGCCACGTGCGGACCTGTGGTCATTTGCCCGGCCATATCCCTCCCAACGCGAAGGTCTCATGGAAGAGCAGGCCCTGGTGGGCATTCTGGAACGGATCACCTACCAAAATCCCGAGAACAGCTTTCTGATCGGCCGCTTCCTGCCTGAGGAGGCGCGCATGCCCATTACCGTCAAGGGGCGCATGTTCAACGTGCACGAGGGGCAAACCCTGAAGCTGTGGGGCGGCTGGGAGGAGCACCGGGACTACGGGCGGCAGTTCGCCGTGAGCGCCTTCCTGGTGTCCGAGCCCACCACCCTGGAGGGCATGGAGCGCTACCTGGCTTCGGGCATCATCAAGGGCGTGGGGAAGGTGCTGGCGGGACGCATCGTGAAGACCTTCGGCGAGACCACCTTTCAGGTCATCGACGAGACCCCCGAAAAGCTGCTGCGGGTGCCCAAGTTTCCCAGGAAGGCCCTGGCCGCCGTGAAGACGGCGTGGAAGGAGCAGAAGGCCATCCGCGATATCATGGTCTTTCTGCACGCCCAGGGCATATCCCAGGCCTACGCGGACAAAATATACAACACCTACGGCTTCACCAGTGTTGAGGTGTTGAAGGAAAACCCTTACCGGCTGGCCATGGACGTGCGGGGTATCGGCTTCCGCATTGCGGACGGCATCGCCGCCAGCCTGGGCGTGGGCAAGGATTCGCCCCAGCGGGCCGAGGCCGGGGTGGTGTACGTGATGGAGGAAATCACCGGGGAGGGCCATACCGGGCTGCCCCGGCCACGGTTGGTGGAGCGCGCCACCGCGGTGCTGGAGCAGGGCCTGGAAATGGTGGAGGGCGCGGTGGATACCCTGATCTCCGACGGCCTGCTCAAGGCCCTGCCGCCGGAGCTGTCCCCGGACGGCGAGGTGTATCTGGCCAGGCCGCGCATGCACCGGGCCGAGCGGGCCATCGCCGAGAATCTGGCGCGCATCGCAGGCTGCGAGGCGGCCACCCGTTTCAGCAATATCGGCGGAGGCGTGGAGCGGCTGGAAAAAGAGACAGGAATTTATCTGGCCGAAGAGCAGCGCCGGGCCGTGCTGGCCGCCCTGGACCACAAGCTGCTCATCGTTACCGGCGGGCCGGGCACCGGCAAGACCACCATCATCCGCTTCATCCTGGGGCTGGTCGCCCCCAGCCTGCCCAAAGTGGCCCTGTGCGCCCCAACGGGGAGGGCCGCCAAACGCCTGGCCGAAGCCACCGGGCGCCCGGCCAGCACCATTCACCGCCTGCTGGAGGCGGGGGCCAAGGGCTTTGAGCGCGGCCGGGAGCGGCCCATCGAAGCGGAGCTGGTGATCGTGGACGAGTCGTCCATGATCGATACCCTGCTCATGGAAGCCCTGCTGGATGCCGTGCCGGCCCAAACGCGGCTGGTGCTGGTGGGGGACGTGGATCAACTGCCCTCCGTGGGGCCGGGCATGGTGCTGGCGGACCTGATCGCCTCCCAGCGCATCCCCGTGGTGCGCCTAGAGGAGATTTTCCGGCAATCCGAGCGCAGCCGCATCACCGCCAACGCGCACCTGATCCGCAAGGGGCAGTTGCCCGATCTCTCCCTGCCCGATTCGGACGACCTGGTGGACTTTTACTTCCTGCCGGAGAGCGATCCGGCGCGCATCGTGGAAAAGATTCTCGTCACGGTCACCGAGCGCATTCCCGAGCGCTTTCAGTTCGACCCCAAAAGTGAAGTGCAGGTGATCACGCCCATGCACAAGGGATTGACCGGCGCCCAGAACCTGAACAGCCGCCTCCAGCAGGCCCTCAATCCAGAGGGCGAGGAAATCGTGTTCGGCGACAACCGCTTCCGGGTAGGCGACAAGGTGATGCAGACCCGCAACGATTACGAAAAAGAGGTCTTCAACGGGGACATGGGGGAGATCACCGCCTATGACAAGGACGCCGGGTTGGTGGCGGTTAGCTTCGACGAGCGGGAGGTGATCTACGAGCGCAAGGAACTGGACGCCATCGCCCTGGGCTATGCGATTACGGTGCACAAGTCCCAAGGCAGCGAATACCCCGCGGTCGTGCTCTCCCTCACCACCCAGCACGCCATCATGCTGCAGCGCAACCTGCTCTATACCGCCATCACCCGCGCCCGGCGCCTGCTGGTGCTGCTGGGCACGGAAAAGGCGGTGCGCATGGCCCTCAACAACGTGCGCCCCGAAATGCGCCACACCCGCCTGCGCCAGCGCCTGACCATGGAGGGGGAGGCCTCCTTGCATCAGGCCGCACCGT
>JAPUIH010000068.1 GCA_027297205.1 SAR324 cluster bacterium
ACCATACGGAAAGTCCCCCAACAACCCGCCGCACCGCCGGCCACCGGCGCCGCAGAGCCCTTTGCTCGCGTCCTTGCGGGCCCGTCAGGCGGGTACCACGATATCATCAACGATAGTAAATGGATTGCGGGCGGGGAGCAAATGCTTCCCCGCGGGGAGTATCCACGGCCTGCTGCATGATGGCATCACGGCCTTGGAAGGGAAGGCCCCCAGCCGGAGGCTTGCACCGCCGCGCCGGGCGCCATGTACGGCGCCCTTTACTCGAATACCTCCTCACCTTCTTCGGAAGTGAGATCGGCCATGGCACCGCCGGTAACGTACTCGCCGTCAATATCTTCACGCTGGGTTGAACGCCTGCGCGAGAAGGAGGCAAAGGCCGAATCGGCGAAGCCCCTGGAGATGGAGTAGAGAAACTCGTTGAGCACGTTGGCCATTTTCATCATGGTCGTGCTTTTGCGTTTGATGCTGATGATATCCACATCCAGCAGCACGCCGGTTTGCAAATGGAACGGACTGATTTGCGAGGCAAAGCGGATGAATTCCGACTCCAGAAAATCGAGGCGGGAATCCGTCACTTCCCGCAGTTCCGGATTGGAGTCGCCGAACACGCGATCGAGGCGCTCGCGCATTTTGGAAAAGCGCAGCTTCAAATCATCGAGGCGGCCTTCCAAGGTAGGGTGCTCCTCAATGTTGGCGGATTCTTCCGGGGCGATGAAGGTAATTTCGTTCCAATGCTTCTGCCCATCAGGCTCTATGTCCTCCTGCTCCTCGCTGTCCTGCATCCAGCGGCTGAACCACGAGCCGTGGTCCTTATCCTTGTCGAGGATGCGCTGGGAGAAGGACTCCCAGTCGTCCCAGCCGGCGGAGTCCCTGCCTTCCTCGTAGATTTTCTCGACGACATTCCAAGCTTCCCAAATGGTGCGTTCAAACTCTTCTAATTGCTGCATGAACGCCTCGCGCATGGCCCTGATCTGCTTGGCATCGTAATAGGTCAATTCAATTTGAAACCGCTCATCGGGTAGAGCGGACAAGGTGGTGTCCTCGTATTCCCGGATCACTGTTTTGCGGAGGGTTTTGTAGTTCTCGATGTACTGGTAACCCATGCGGCTCCAGTCCAACACGTGTGTGATGGAGTTGACGGCGGTGTTGTATCCCCGGTCGCGAATATTTTCGTCCTCGATAATCTTGAACACGTTTTCCCGCACACCGAGAGAGTCGAACTCCGTGGAACTGATCTCCGCATGCAGCCCTTCGATGGCATCGAAGAATTTTTTTGGAAGAATGTTGTAACGGCGGGAGCCTTCGGCTTCCTCATCGGACACATGATGATCCAAGGCCTTGACTTTCTCGAAAATATGCTCCTCCGGAGTAAGCTCCTGCTTGCCCTCATCGATCAGCCGCTCGTCGATCACGGACACTTCCCGTTCCAGCGCATCGTAGATACGCTTTGAAAGCATATCCTTGATGAGATAGGTGATCGTCTCTTGATAGGGAAATATCGGACTGATCAATTCGCTGTCCATAATATTCAGGGAAAGCTTGATGTCCACCACGTTCTCCGGTTTTTCCCTGTTGTCGCGGAAGGAGCATTTCACGATGGCGTAGGCGTTCTCGCCCCGCACAAAAGCCCCCACGTCCGTCTTGCGGCGCAGCAGGCTGTTGGTAAACGTCTCCAGGTCGGTCATTTCCCGCTGCACGTGGCCGTGCAAGTGCCCTAACATGTTGATGATAGAGCGCTCAACCTCTCCGGTATGGAAATTGTCCGCCCCGCCGACCTTGTCGAGCAGGTACGAAATGGGGCGCGGGGTATAGCGGTTGAGAGACCTGTTTTCCTCGACGTCCACCAGATCACGCAACTTCTTGCCCAACTCGTCCTCCACCGTGGTCAGGTAGCGGTTGGACATATTCTGGAGGCTTTGGTTGAAGTAGCTGTGCAGCTTGGACTTCATACCCGCCATCACTTCCATGCGCATGGCGACTTCGGGAGGAAGCTTGGCGTGGATATGATTGAGAATCTTATCCACCTCCTCGTCCACCAACAACCTGGCCTCGGCATACTCGTCACGATTATGCCGGTTCAGGCTATTTCGGGATCCCACGGCACTCGGAGTTTCCGGGTGGAGTAGATTTGGTCCGTGAGCGATTTCTTCGGCCATGAAAGTCTCCTTGGCGAATGCAGAAGGTGATTCGGGCGATACTGTCTGTTTCTTTCGTTATTTCAAAGCATTAAACTTATTGCAGCGCTGCGTCAAGCGCCAACCGGCGGCTGCCGCCGGATGTTCTACTTTTTCCCTAACACGGCCTGAGCAACCGCCAACTTGGCGATCGGCACCCCAAAGGGGCTGCACGTGAGAAAATTCAGGTCCGCGCCTATTGCAAATCCGACATTGGCCGGGTCGGAGGCGTGGTCGCCACAAATCCCGATTTCCAGGTCCGGCCGGGTCAGTTTACCGTAATGCACCGTGGCGGTGATCAGTTCCTTTACCGGCAGGGACAGTATCTGAAACGGGTTGTCCTTGAGAATGTCATATTGGGTATAGGACGGCAAAAACGTATTGATGTCATCGGCGGACATGCCTGTCGTCGTCTGGGTCAGCATATTGATATCGATGCTGAAGAAATCGGACTGCTTGGAAATATGACCGGCCATCAGCGCCGCCGCCGGCAATTCGATCACCGCCCCCACCCGGTAGGAGAAGGGCAGTTCGTCCGCGCCGTTGGCTTTGAGAATGTCGCTCTCCGCGCTTTGGATTCCGGGGATGATGGTGCTTTCGATGTTCCTGCCGTGGCGGATAAACCGCATTTCGGCGTCCGCCATCACGGCGGGCACCAGCAAATCGAAATCCGTCTTTCCGCCCTGTGCATGAAAGCTGTTCGCCGCCCTTAAAATACCGGCCGCCTGGCAGTAGTACAAATCCGGATAGGATATGGCCACCCGGCTGCCCCGCAACCCCATCATGGGGTTGATATTTCGCAATTGGTTCGCGCGGGACTTGAAATCTTCCGCGCTGATTTCCGGATACTTCCGGTTCAACTCGCTATAGACCGCTTCCTGCTCTTCCGGAGCATGGGGCAGAAAATCCATCAGCGGACTTTCCATCAACTGCAGAATGATCTTTTTGCCATCCAGCATTTTGAAGATTTCCAGCGTATCTGTCTCTAACTTGAGCGAAACCTCCTGCAGCGCGGCGGCACGCTTTTCGGGGTTGCCCACCAGCAGGGCCTCCTGGAAATGCTTCAGGGTTTCCGGCCGCTTGAGGAGGGCGTCGCATTGGAAACGGCCAATTCCTTCCGCGCCCAGGCGGAGCGCCGTGCCAATTTCGGCGAGGGAGTCGGCCATGCCCATTATGTTCAATGGTCCCGTGATATCCTTGATGGCGTTGACAAATTCCTCAAGGCCGTTCTGCGAGGTGTCCGGGGATACCAGATCCGCCTCGCCGATCCAGACCGTGGGATCGGTGTAGGTGGGCACTTCCATCGAAATGGTGTCCAGCTCGTTGATGCGTTGCCCGTCGCAGGTGATATAGCCGTCGTGAAATTCGAATTTTTCGTTGACCAGGCAGGGTTTGCGCAGGCTCCTGGAAACCACCGGTGCATGGGAGGCGTAGCCGCCCACCCCAGCGATGCAGGCATTCCCCAGTTCGATCGCCTCCACGTCCTCCGCATCCGTGTGGGGCATGACCAGGATCAGGTCGGAGTTTACACCCATCAATGTGCTCTTCCGGTATTCCTCCAGCAGCGTCTTGGTGGAAAAGGCCACCCGGCCCACCGCCGCTCCGGGGGAACCCGCCAGGCCACCCACGATTTTGGGCATGTCCTTGGTGGTTTCGTGATTGATGATGGGATGCAGCAAATCCTGCAATTGGCCGGGAGGCACCGAAGTGACCAGCTTTTCCTTGCTGACCAGCTCTTTGCCGTGCAAGTCCAGCAGGGTTCTGATTTCCGCCTGGGTGGATTTGGCATCCACCGAGTTCTGCTCAACCAGCCAGAATCGTGACTCCTCGATGACGAATTTGATGTCGCGAATGTCCAGGAATTTCTCTTCAAGCTGGGCGGCCACCGACTTTAGTTTCTCCAGGTGCTCCGCTTTGATTTGGTGGATGTCCTGGCCGCTGCCTGGGTCCGTGTCAAATTCGTTATGGACGAAATTTCCGTTCAGCCGCGGTTCTCCGGTAACGATGTCACGGGAACAAATAGAGCCGGAGTAGGAATTCTCGCCGAAATTGCCGTACACCATCATTTGCGCCAACAGCCCCGCTTCGATTCCCTCGTTCATGGGATCGCTCAGGTACTGCTCGGCGAAGGCGCCCAGCACCAGCCTCAACTGCTCATAACCGTTCTGGGGAAAGTCCGGAACCACCTTCTCCCGGAATATACGGCAAATTTCCTTGTGCGAGGCATTGGGATTTGCTTCCGCAATGTCCTTGAACTCGTCCGGCTTCTTGCCGAGAAACTGGGTGCCGATACGTTCCAGGAAGTGGCGGTACTCCTGATAGGCGAAATCCGTTCCGCAATAACTCCCGAAGCCCTCCACCGTCTCGTCATTGATCCCGACCGTATGCACGGAACTGATCGTGCCGATCTGGATGGACGGTGAGACGACCACTTTGAACAGCATGGGCCGCTCGGGCGAATTGAAGGACTTTCCGGTGATTCCCTCGATTTTCTTTACCGCCCCTTCCAGGGCTTCCAGAGTCAGTTTTTCCTTCAGCCCTTTCTGCACATCGGACGAGGCGATCAGGAATCCCGGCGCGATGGGCAATTTCAGTTGCGCCAACTCGATCATGTTCCGGCCGCGCAGGCCAAACCGCTCTTGCAGGTCGCCGCCTTCGACAAATTCGTTTTCGTTGAAATGAACTAATTGAGCCATGGTGTTTCGAATCAAAACAGATTGAGAATTTTGTTCACATCTTTCTTGAGGTAGTTTTCAAAGCGCAGGCTGGCGCCCTCAAACAGATATCTTTGCAGCTTGGCCACACCCTTGATTTCCTCCCCTGCCACGGAAAACAGGATCACATCTCCGTTTTTGACCTTGCCCCATTTGAACAGCGCATTGATGTTGTTCACCTTCTGGCCATCGTGGAAGATATGCACCTCCAGGCCCAGATGCTTGGCCTTGTAGCTTTCTACGATGTTCTTCCATGCCTCCACGTTGCCATTGTGAAACAACTCGTTGGTGACTTGAATCGAGTATTTCGGTGTAACCCGCTTCTTGCCCCCGCCTCCCGCGGGCGGCGCGGCGGCCTCCTGCTTCTCGCCGCCATTGCCGGATGGCGCCGCGGATGGCGCACTGGGGGCTGCCGCGGGCGGCGCGGCTTCGGGCGGAATGACGGGAATCGAGGCGGATTGGGCCTGTGGCGCCGGCTGAGCCGGCGGGGGGGGCGGCGCGGCCTGCTGGGCATCCAGGGCCGCATCATGGAATTTATCCATTCCCTGCACGTCATGGCCCACGATCAGATTGACCAACGCGTCCAGGCCCTCCTCTTCCAGTTCCATGTCCTGATCCCGCTTCCCCTTGCAGTAGCAAACGATCAACTCCTCCCGGTTCACCTCCTGGATGCCCTCCCACTGCTCCTTCGACTTGGGATTGATAAGACTGATCCCAAGCTGCGGATGATGGTAGGCGACGATCAGGTCGAACCTGTTCCACTTGGCCGTATTCTCGTGGATTTGATCGAATTTCTGGGAGTCACTGGGCATGTTGAAAGACCGCGTCGCGTATTGCATGCGGTCGATCACCACGGCGTTCAGGATGGGCGCGATCTGCGATTTTTCAACTTTCTTCTCTTTTTCCAGATCGTCGATGATCTCCGCAAGGTTCATGCCCTTGCCCAGTTGACCCACGATACCGGTGACCATCCGGAAATGTCCCAGGGATCTGTTGAATCCCGCGCGGGTGCTCAATGAAAGGTAATCGTTAAGCATAAATCGTTATCATCCCGAGTGCCCGCCCAGGGCGGATTTCAGAAAAAAGCCCCCGCCCGGCAGTACGGAAAGCGGGGGAGGGCCGTCAATCCACCTGCTCGTCGAAGGACATATCCACGCTGCCCACATGGGAGCGGCGCTTCTCGTGATGCTCCATGGAGATGTCCTGGAAGCCCTGCGAAATGGCCAGCAGGAACTCGTTGAGCACATTGGCCATGCCGCTGATCGTCACCCTCAGGCGTTTGATGCTGGTCATGGTAAAGTCGAGCACCAGCCCCGGCTGAACATGGTACGGATTCACCAGGGACATGAACTCCAGAAACTGAACTTCCAGGAAATTCAGCCGCTGCTCAATCACCACTCGGTGGTCGGGCACGTTGAAGCCGAATATACCGGAGACCTTCTCGCGGATCAGCTTCAGCCGGTTCTTGTACTCGATGATCTGGACCTCATAACTCTGGTTCATCTCTTCCAGGGACGTGAGACGGCGCTGCACAAAGGTCACCTCGTCCCAGACCCTCTCCTCCTCCTCTTCCATAGGCGCGGCGGAGCCCTGGAACCAGCCGCGCTTAGCGCCCGGACGGTCCCTGTTAATGGTGGCGTCCATCAGATCGTCCCAATCCTGCCGACCGATGCGGGACTTTTCTTCCAGATAGGCGGCCTCCACCACATTCCAGAGCCGCATGATTTCACGCTTGAATTCCAGCAATTGGGCGCTGTAGGCGGCTTTCTCGGCCTGGATTTGCCGGTGGTCGTAGTAGGCCAGCACAATATGGAAGCGCTCATCGGGCAGTCTGGTCAGATCGGTATCCTCGTACTCGCGTATGATCAGCTTGCGCGCGCCCTTGTAGTTTTCCGTGTGCATATACCCCATGCGGCTGCGATCGAGAATCCCGGTGATGGAATTGACCGCCGTGTTCCAGCCCATGGTGCGGATATTCTCATCCTCCAGCATGCGGGCCACGGACTGCCGCACGGTGAGCGGATCGTATTCGATCTGCTCGGATTCGCCGGTCAGACCCCGCAAACGGTCCAATATGGCCTGCGGAAGCAGTGTGTAACGCTTCGAGTTGGCGGAATCGTCATCGTCGGTATAGTTGTCGATCGCCTTGATCTTCTCAAATACCGCCTCGTGGGGACTAAGCTCCGGACGGCTCTCCAGGCTAAGCTGGGAGTTGATCTCTTCAATCTCCCGCTCGATCAGGCGCTGGATCTGTTTGCCGATCACATCCTTGATCAGATGCTCGCTCAGCATCTGATGGCTGATCACCGGGCTGATCAGTTCTGAATCCAGCACGTTGAGGGCCAGCTTGACGTCCACCACCTTGTCCGGCTTGCCGAAGTGATCCCGGAAGGAGCACTTCACTACTGAATAGGTGTTGTTTCCCCGCACAAAACCACCCACATCCGTGTGCTGCATCAAGATATCGTTGGTGGAGCTCTCGAAGTCGTAGGTGCCCCGCTGCAGATGACCTTGCAGGTGACCGGCGATGTTGACGATGGATTTTTCCACCTCTTCGGTGTTGAACAGGCCCACGCCCCCAACCTGGTTGAGCAACTCGGCGATTTCCCGCGGCGTATAACGGTTCAGGGTGCGGTGCTCTTCCTTGTCGATCAATCCCCGCACCTTCTTGCCCAGCTCGTCTTCCGCCGTGGTGAGGTAGCGGTTGGCCATGTTCTGGAAGGTTTGGTTGAAGTAGGTGTGCAGATGGGACTTGATGTTGCCCATCACGTTCATATCCTGCATCGCCTCGGGCGGCAGCTTGGAGTGGATATGATTGAGGATCTTGTCCACTTCCTCGTCGATGACCGCGCGAGCCTCCACATACTCGTCACGCCCGTCCCGGTTGAGGCTGTTGCGGGAACCTACGGCACTCGGTTGCTCGGGATGCAATGCATTTGGTCCGCCCCGGAAATCATCACCTTCGGCCATGATATATCCTCTGAAAGAGCTTCGTATTTACCTGATTACGGGTAGCTATTGTAAAAGACTGCACGTGAGCCTGCGCCCTGTCTCCGCATGGCCGATCCCCACCGCAGGAATGGAACCTTTGTATGTGCCACGGCACAGTCTTTGGGAATCAAGTGCTTGTAGCGCAATCCAATGGTAAACGCCACATATTAAAGACCAAATTGTTACCAAACCCGCCGTGAAAATACAAGCAGCCAGCCCGCCTGAAGCCTCCGCTGCACAGGCTGGCGCCGCCCCGGAAATTGCGGGGCGGACATGATGACAATTGCCTTGAGCCGGGTGGTAATTTCAGATACGTTGTCTGCCATCAATTATTCAATTTTCTTCCCCCCGGAAGCCCCCTGGGGCAACATTTAAATTGCGAGAACGATTATGGCCGCAGAAGTGGGACAACCCGCCCCTGGCTTTACGCTCAAATCTTCCAAAATGGAAGATGTCTCCCTTGAGGAGCAACGGGGCAAAAATGTGTTGCTGTTGTTCGTGCCCTTCGCGTTTACCCCCACCTGAACCACGGAATTTGGGCTGGTCGAGTCCAAATTGGATGAAATTCACGCCGCCAACGGCGAGGTGTTCGGGATATCCGTGGACAGCCCCTTCAGCCTGGCCAAATGGGCCGAGCTGGAAGGCTTTCCCAACATGACCCTGCTCAGCGACCTGGGCAAGGAGACCGCCCGCGCCTACGACACCATCACCGAAGACCTTCGCGGAATGAAAGGGGTGGCCAAACGTTCCCTTTTTCTTGTGGATAAGGAGGGCGTGATCGTCCAACGGGAAGTGGTGGAAACCCGGGGAGAACTTCCCGACATTGAGGGGGCCATCGCCAAAATGAAAGAAATGGCCTAACCCGGATTTTTCCCGATCAACCAATCGCAACGGGCCGGGGGCTTTGCGCTCTCGGCATCCATAGTGTGCAGGGGGCATTGTACCCTGACGGCCCCTGGGGCCGTTGGTTACTGTACCCATATAACCCGCACACCGTTTAATCCGGGCTTGGCTGGAAGCCAAACTCGGCGTTCGAAAGAGAGGCCTGGGGGGACGGCAACCCTAGGAGTCTCGCGTTGCTTCCCCCAGATATTTTGTGAAATTCCGGGCTTAGCCCTTTCCCCGCAACCGCGCCGGGGGCTTCAGTTCCAACGCATCCTGCCCGGCCTCCGGGGGCTCCAGTTCCAGCGCATCCTGCCCGGCCTCCATGGGCGCCGTGATGGCGCGGGGTGCTTTGTCCACCGTGGGGGGTTCTGGAATCTCCTGACTCGTGCCGGAACCCAGTTCCGAGAAACGCCGGGCCGCGCTGAGCACCCGGCCCTCGAAGGAACCCACGGTCTTGTTGTAGGCTTCCACCGCGCCGTCCAGACCCTTGCCGACCTTGCTGAAATGTTCCGCCATCACCCGCAGGCGCCCGTAGAGTTCCTTGCCCAGCTGACTGACCGCTTCCGCGCTCTCCGCCACCCGCTCCTGGCGCCAGCCGTAGGCCACGGCCCGCAGCAGGGCGATCAGGGTGGTGGGCGTGGCCAGGATTACCCGCTGCTCCACCCCATGCTCGATCAACCCCGGATCCTGCTCCAGGGCGGCGCTGTAAAAGGACTCCCCCGGCAGGAACATCACGACGAATTCCGGAGCCGCCTCGAACTGCTCCCAGTAGCTTTTGGCGCTTAGCTTGCTAATATGGTCCTTGATCTGCCGCACGTGGCCGGCCAGCTTCGTAGCCCGCTGCTCCTCGTCTTTCGCTTCCATCGCCTCCAGGTAGGCTTGCATGGGCGCCTTGGCGTCCACCACCACGATTTTTCCGCCGGGCAGCTTCACCACCAGGTCCGGCCGCAGACGGCCATCCTCCGTGGTCACTGTTGTTTGCTCGGAAAAGTCGCAATAGGGCAGCATGTCCGCGATTTCCACCACCCGCTTCAGTTGAATTTCCCCCCAGCGTCCCCGCACATTGGGGGTGCGCAGCGCGGTCACCAGCTTGCCGGTTTCGCTCTCCAGTTTTTCCTGGCTTTGCAGCAGGGATTTCACCTGCTCGCCCAGGCTGCCGTAAGCCAGTTGGCGGGCCTTCTCCAGCTCCCGCACATGGGTGTTCACCTTGTCCAGGGATTCCCGGATCGGCTGCACCAGTCCTTCCACGGCCTTCTGCCGCTGTTCCAGGTCCCCCTTGGCCTCGCTCTGAAACTTGGCCAGATTTTCCTTGGCCAATTGCAAAAAGGCTTGGTTGTTGCTCTGCAGGGCACTCGCCGCCAGAGCCTTGAAGGCATCCCGGAACTGCTCCTGCGCCTGATCGGCCACGCCCAGCTTGTCCTGGGTGAATTTCCGCTCGAGCTCGAGGGCGGTCTGAAGACTGGCGGACTTCGCGCGGGCCATCAACAGGGCCACCAGATAGCCGCCCAGGGCGCCCAGCGCCAGGGCCGCCAGCAGCGCCAGGGCGAACGGCAGCAGCGCCAGGGCGAACGGCAGCGGGGAGGATTCCATCAGCGCTCTCCGGGATGAAGGGCCGCGCCGGGCTCCAGCGAGGGCGCGAGCCCACATGCGCCCGCGCGCGGGGCGGGGCGGACGGAGGCAATAAGGCTTGGCAAATCAGTCACTTTCCACTCCCTGTGGAAATGCGGGGCGCGCCGCGGCAAACTTGCGGCGTTCTGGATACGGGACGGTTCCCGCGCCGCGCGGCAAATGCTCCCACGCGGCTCCGGCGCTGTTGCGCCCCTAGAAGAGATGGCGTAGAAGTTAAGGCCCGGCGGGCCGGATTCCAGCCAAGCCATTGTGGTGCAATTGCCCCTGGGATTCAAACAGAAAATGGGCGTCCGCCACCGGACGCCGCGGCATTTCCGAATAATTAAAAATCCCCACTCGCGGAGCGGCCATGCCACCGGTTTCCAAGCGTACCGAATCCCTGGGCACCGAACATGCGTTCGTGGTGCTGGCGGAGGTGAACCGGCTGATCGCCGAGGGCAAGCCGGTAATCAGCTTCGCCATCGGCCAGCCCGATTACGTCACTCCCGGCAACATCATCGCCGCCGCGAAAAAGGCCATGGACGACGGCCAGACCGGCTACACGGCTTCGGCGGGCATTCCGGAACTGCGGGAGGCGGTGGCGGCCTACCTTTCGCGCACCCGCCACCTGGACATTTCCGCGGACAGCGTGACCGTGGCCGGCGGCGCCAAGCCCTTCATCATGTACACCATCGCCGCGGTGACCGACCACGGGCAGGGCCACGAGGTGCTTTACCCCAGCCCCGGCTTTCCCATTTACGAGAGCCAGATCACCGCCTGCGGCGCGGTGCCCGTGGCCCTGCCCCTGCTGGAGCGGGAGGCCTTTTCCTTCGATCTGGAAACCCTGCGCGAATTGCTTTCGCCGCGCACACGGCTGCTGATCCTCAACTCGCCCCACAATCCCACCGGGCGCACCCTGAGCAGACAGGAACTGGAGGCCATCGCGGAGCTGCTGCGGCCCTACCCGGACCTGTGGATTTTCTCCGACGAGGTGTACTCGCAGATGGTGCACGACGGGGAGTTCGCCAGCATCGCCTCGGTGCCCGGCATGCAGGAGCGCACGGTGATCCTGGACGGCGCCTCCAAGAGCTACGCCATGACGGGCTGGCGGCTGGGCTATGCGGCCAACGAAACCCTGGCGCCCCATTTTTCCACCTGGATCACAAACACCGAATCCTGCGCATCCTCCATCAGCCAATGGGCCGGAGTGGAGGCCCTCACCGGGCCCCAGGACGACCACAGGAACATGATGGAAAGCTTCTCCCGCCGCCGCAACCTGATCCTGGAAGGCCTGAACAGCCTGGAGGGGATCGACGCCCTCAGGCCCGGCGGGGCCTTCTACGTCTGGCCCAACGTGAGCGAGCTGTGCCGCATGGTGGGCGCGGCCAATGCGGAGGAACTGCGCAAGCGCTGGCTGCATGAGGCCGGCGTGGCCGTGCTGGCCGACCAGCAGTTCGGCACCCCCAATGCGGGCGAGGGCCACTTCCTACGCTTCTCCTACGCCACCTCCGAAGAAAACATCGCCGCCGGCCTGGAACGCCTGACCGGCTGGATCGCCAAAGCCAAGCAGTAATCCTGGCAGAGATGCACGGTTTCGAAAACATACCCCACGTCAAACTAATTCATGCGATGGCCGAGCCGGGGACGGACACGGAGGAAGCAACGCGAAGCTTGCAGCATGGCAAATCCCCCGCAAATTCTTTGCCCTGTGTTTTTTCGGTCCCGCCATTCCTCATATTCTTAAGCCCCGTCCGTTTGTGGTAAGTTGCGGGCCATGAAGCCTATCTCGGAAAATCCCCAAGCGGTGCTGGACTTCTGGTTCTCCCTGCGGCGGCCAGGCAAGAAGGACGACGGCCGGGTGCGCGAGGCCCTGGGGGGCCTGTACGAGCGGGCGGCGCGGGGGGAGCTGGACGGCTGGGCGGAGACGCCGCGGGAGCGGCTGGCGCTGATCCTGCTGCTGGATCAGGCACCGCGCCATCTGTTCCGGGACCATGCGCGGGCCTACGCCACGGACGGCCAGGCCGCCGCGCTCACGGCCATGTTCATGGAGCAGGGGCACTGGGGGGACTTCACCCCCCTGGAAATCTTCTACGCCACCCATCCCTGGCTGCACAGCGAGGATGCGCAATTGCAGGCACGCATCAACCCAGTCTACCACCTGATCGCCCCCCAACTGCCGGGGCTGGAATACATGGCCCGCACCGCCGACCTGTACCTGGACACCCTGCGCCGCTTCGGGCGCTTCCCTCACCGCAATGCGGTGCTGGGCCGCGCCTCCACCGCGGAGGAAACACGCTTTCTCTCCGAGGAATGGGGCAAGCGGCGGCGCACCACCTGGGACTGCCCGCTGGCACGGAGAAACCCCTTCCTGCCTCCCGCCTGAGCTTCCCCAACCCAGCGGAAAACCCCTGGAGACACCCAGCGCGCAATATAATAATTGGCCGCATGCATTGCCCGCAAACACACGCCTATGGCATATCTGTATGGCTAGGCTATGTCTGAGAGAACGATTTCCAGCGTCGCACCCTTCGAGACGCCCACCACCCATGAGTGGGCGGGCTCCTCAGGGATGCGGTTATTCTAAATCTCTGATAGTTAAGGGCTCCGCGTTGCTGAGGAGCGTGCGAAGCGCGCGTCTCGAAGTGCGCGGAGTCCTCTGCAGCCAAATGCGGCCGCCAATACCGTATTCTCAGACACAGCCCAGGCGGGGGCCTGGGCAGTTCATACAGATGCGCCTAGCGCGCATGATTTTGATTCAGGACAGCGAACAGAGCAGCTATGAAAGCAGTAATGGTGAGCAGGGGCGGCCCGCCCGACGTGCTGGAATACAAGGACACACCAACCCCGGCGCCCGAGCCGGGTCAGGCCCGGGTGGGGCTGAAGGCGGCGGGGCTGAACCATCGGGATGTTTGGCAGCGCCGGGCCTACACCGCGCCGGAGGCGAACATCCTCGGCTCCGACGGCGCGGGCGTGGTGGAGGAAGTGGGCGACCCGGAGCATCAGCAATGGGTGGGCCGGGAAGTGGTGATCAATCCCAGCCTGTATTGGGGAGACCGCGAGGACGGCCCGGGGCCTGGCTACCAGATACTGGGCATCCCCACCCCCGGCACTTACGCCGAGGGCGTGGTGGTGCCGGTGGATAATCTGGTGCCCAAGCCGCAACATCTGGACTTTCTCAAAGCCGCCGCCATCCCCCTGGCTGGACTGACCGCCTGGCGGGCCCTGTTTTCCCAGGGCCGGCTGGCTCCCGGCGAAACCCTGCTGCTGCCGGGCATCGGCAGCGGCGTGGCCGGCATGGCGTTGATGATCGCCAAAAAAGCCGGGGCGCGGGTGATCGTCACTTCGAGCAGTGAAGACAAACTGGCCAAGGCCATCCAGCAGGGCGCGGACTTCGCCTTCAATTACACGGACGAGAGCTGGGAACAGAAGGTGCGCGAGATGGCCGCGCCGGACGGCATAGACCTGGTGCTGGATCATTCCGGCGAACAGACCCTGCCGGCGGACCTGCGCCTGCTGCGCACGGGAGGCCGCATCACCTTTCTGGGGGCCACCACGGGCAGCCAGCTCATCCTCAATTTACGCGAGGCGTTCTTCAAGCAGGTGCATCTGATCGGCACCACCATGGGCAGCCCGAGGGAATTCCGGGATCTGTTCCGCTTTGTGGAACAACACCGGCTGGAGCCGGAAATCAACCACGTCTACGGGCTGGCCGAGGCCTCCGACGCGCACCGCCTGATGGAAGAGGGCCGTCAGTTCGGAAAGATCATGTTGGAAATCTGAGACCGCGCCGTCCTATTCCCCGCCACTGGGCTGATCCTTGCGCAGATGATCCCAGCCCCTGCCGGGCAGCGGTTCGCCATCCAGCAGCACCCCGCTGCCTTCCCGCACCTCACCGATCACGGTGATGTCCTCCCCCCCTGGCTGGGGCGCCTTATGCGGCGGCACGGTGAACAGCAACTGGTATTCCTCCCCGCCAAACAACGCCCGCTGCAAGGGGTCCTCGTGCCGCGCATGCGCGAAGCTGCGCAACTCGCTGGAGATGGGCACCCGCCGCCCTTCCACCACAAGCTGCACGGCGCTGGCCCTGGCCACGTGGTGCAGCTCGGAGGCCAGGGCATCGCTGATATCGATGGCCGCCGAGGCCGCCCGTTGCAGCAGCGGCACCAGGTCCGTGCGGGCCCGCGGCCTCAGGTGACGCCGCAGCAACGCCTGCTCCGCCGCGCCTTGCGGCTCGTTCCCGAGCAAGGTCAGCCCTGCGTCGCTGTCCCCCAGGGTGCCGCTCACGCAGATCACATCCCCTGGCTGCGCGCCGCCGCGGGGGATGAAGCGCGGGGCCTGTCCCATCATGAAGCAATCCACCAGCAGTTCCTTGGACCCGGTCACATTGCCCCCCAGCACCTCGAAGCCATAGTGCGCCCCCGCCTCGGCGATGCCTTCGTACAGGGCGTCCAGATCCTCCTGTGGGCTGTCTTCGGGCACACCCAAAGAGATCAGGGCGCTGGCGGGCATTCCACCGCAGGCGGCGATATCGCTGACGCTGCTGCTGGTCACCTTCCAGCCCACGTCCGCCATGGGTGTGATGCCCGGCTGGAAATGCCGCCCCGCCAGGGCGATGTCGCAGGTGAGCAGCATCACCCCATCTTTGGTGGGCAGCGCCGCCGCATCATCGCCAATGCCCACCACCCCTTCCCCGCTCGGAGCGGGCAAGCGGGAGGCCAGGCGCTTGATCAGTTCAAATTCGCCGAGGGATTTTTTCATGGAGAGCCCAAGGGGAAAGCGGGTGCCGGATGGGGAATGAGGACGCGCCGGCGGCGTCCGCTGCCCCAATCATCCGGCCTGCACCCCAGCCAGTCAAGCGCTTTCCCCCGGCCGCCACGGAGGTCCAGGGCGGATCGCGTCATGGGATGAACAGGGCGGAGAAAGCAAGGAGTAAAAATTGGACATAACCGGCAAAGGCGGTCATTTACTGCAGGAGCGATGGTACGCCCGCCCCCGATGCGCCGGAGGCGGGGCCGATGGCCCCGCTGGGGCGGAAAACAGCGCGGATGGGGAATGGTCAGGCCGGGATGGGCCAGCACATCCTCCGCGAGCGTGGAGACACCACGGCCGGCGGGCGGCCGCCGCCCCGTAAGCGAGGTAAATTTTGCGTGGATTGTAAGATTATGTCCCTAGTGTCCGCCATCGTTTTTGACATTGCGCGCGGCGGAATTCCTTGGCAGCGGAGAAGCAATCCAGGACAGGCGAAACGGCACCCCTCCAAGCAAGGCAACAGATTTACCGAGAACCCGGGAAACAGCCGCGGGCCGCTCCCGAAAGGGAGATTGGGCTGCCGATAACTGGACAACCGCAACAATAACAGATAATTAAGAGAATAGAATGAATACTAACGATCACCGGCGCGGAGGGCTTTCCGCGTAGATTGAAAGACAATCAGTTAGAATTAGAGGATAAAATGAATGAAATTACACCTCCCGATCAGCCGCTGCCACGCAAGTACCTGAACTCCATCCTCTACCTTGCGGACCGCATGGCCGCGGTGGATGGCAATGTGGACCCGAAGGAGCGCCGCACGGTGAACGCCTTGGCCGATGCCGCGGGTATGCAGGATTTCCGGGAAGACTCGCGCTACCGGCTGATGAGCGACTTGAGGGCCTGCGAGGCGCTGGAAGACAGCGCGGACGCCAAGGCCGCGGCGCTGGTGGTGATTTCCCTGATCCTCAAGGCGGACCTGGAGTACAAGGACGAGGAGCACGAGTACTTCGGCAAAATCCGCAAAATACTGGAGCATCCTCCTATATCCGTGCCCACGGACCTGCAGCAGCATAAGGAGTTGGCGTTGAAACTGATGGATGCGCGGGACGCCGGCAGCGCATAGTATCCCGTGCCTTCCCCGGGAGACCCGCTCCCGGGGAGCGGCCACTGACGGAGGGACGGATCAGGTCCGAATTCGGCTTCCGCGTTCCAGCCGCAATTTCCACGGTCCGCTCTATGCAGGGCGGGCCGCCAAGTCCCGATTTTTGGCAATTCACCCCCCTCTTTTTTCAAATTTCGACGTATTTAGTAAAAGAATTTACTTGCGTTTGGTCGGCGGAATATTTACCTGTCGGGAAATAAACCGAACCGTATCGAGAGCCCTGAAACGCGCTGTAGCGGATCATTGCCGGAACAGGCGCCTGCCTGTTGAAGAGGAGTACTCATGGACAATCCGGATGCAAATGGCGACAGCCAGGTCATTCAACCCAAAAGGGCATTGCCTAAAAAATATCTCGAGCCCATCCTGTACCTGGCCGACCGCATGTCCTCCGTGGACAAGGAAGTGGCCATCAAGGAAGTGAGCATCATCGTAACCCTGGCGGAAGCCGCCAATAAGAAAAACTTCCAAACCGAGCGGTGGTTCAAGGAATTCACCCAGGAAAAAGCCTGCGCCATGCTCGATATCGACGCGGCCAAGCGGGGCGCTCTGGTCGTTATGTCGCTGGTGCTGAAGGCGGACAAGAACCGGCTCCCCTCGGAGCACGAGTACTTTACCAAGATACGCAAGCTGCTCGGCGCGGAAGCGGTGGCCGTACCCATCGATATGGAATCCCACAAGCAGCTTGCCCTGCTTTACCTTACGCAATAGAGCCACTCCGCGGCAGGCCACCGCCGGCGGCGGAACATCCCCTTGCCCCAGCGGCTGAAGTTGCGGCGTCGCGTCCCCATGCCGAACGCGCGGCGCCTGGCAGGGACCCTGCCCGGAATGCAGGTTCGGATTGTATTGCCCTCCCCACACTTCCCCGCCGCGGCGAAGAGAGGATGCTTCCTCCACCGTACGGACCGGAGGGCTGGAAACATGAACGGAGACAACATATGAAAATCGCGGTGATGGGCGCGGGCGGCGTGGGCGGCTTTTATGGCGCCCGCATGGCCCGTGCCGGAGAGGACGTGACCTTTATCGCCCGTGGGCCGCATCTGGCCGCCCTGCGCGAGTCCGGAATGCGGGTGGAAAGCCCCCACATCGGCGACTTCCATCTGCCCCAGGTGCAGGCCACGGACGACCCGGCCCAGGTGGGGCCGGCCGATCTGGTGTGGATGACCATCAAGGGCTACGACCTGGAAAGCGGCGCCCGCGCCATCCTGCCCCTCATCGGCGCGGATACGGTGGTAATTCCCCTGCTCAATGGCGTGGAGGTCGCGGAGGATATCGGGGCCGTGGTTGGCATGGAGCATATGATGGGGGGTATCGTGCAAGTCTCGTCGGCAATCGCCGAGCCGGGGCTGATCCGCCATGCTCTCATGGACCGGCTGGTCTTCGGGGAATTGGGCGGAGGCTCCAGCACCAGGGGCCAGGCCATCCTGGCCATGATGCACAAGGCGGATATTCCCGCCGAACTTTCCGAGGAAATTCAGGTGGAAGTCTGGAAGAAATTCCTTTTCC
>JAPUIH010000069.1 GCA_027297205.1 SAR324 cluster bacterium
AGCAAATGCACTTGGAAAAGGACAAGATGTACCTGGTCGATAAGGAGCGCCACGAAGCTTTGCGGAAGGCCCTGCGGGGCAGGAATATCGTTCCGGAAGCGGCGGGTTCCTGCGCCAACACCATGATCGGCATCGCGCAATTGGGCGGCAAGGCGGCCTATTGCGGAAAGGTGGGGGCCGACCAGTATGGCCAGGTGTACATCGAAAAGCTTGAGGCCGCCGGCGTGCGCTCGTTCATCCAGGCCGGCCAGGAACAGCTCACGGGCAGCACGGTGATTCTGGTCACCCCCGATGCCGCGCGCACCATGAACACCTTTCTCGGCGCCTGCCAGCATCTCACCGCCGCCGACGTGCCCCTGGACGCTCTCAAATCTTCCCGCATGCTCTACCTGACCGGCTACGTGTGGGATACGCCCGATCAGCAGGAGGCCGCCCGGCTTGCCCTGGAAACGGTCCAGGCCGGGGGCGTGGAAGTAGCCATGAGCCTGGCCGACCCGTTCTGTGTGCAGCGGCATGCGGAGGACTTCGTCTCCATTCTCAAATCCCACGTGGACCTGGTCTTCGCCAACCGGGAGGAAGCCTTGGCCATCACGGGCACGGACAATGCCCAGCAGGCCTTGCGGGTGTTGGGAGAATGGTGCCGCAATGCGGTAATCACCATGGGCGGCAACGGCGCGCTGATCGGCGCAAACGGGGAAACCGTGTATGTGGACCCCTTCCCGGTGCAAGCCCTGGACAGCACGGGCGCCGGGGACGGCTTCGCCGCGGGCTATCTGTACGGGCGCATCAGCGGCGCGTCCCTGCTGCAATGCGGGCGGCTGGGCAGCTACTTCGCCTCCAAGGTGATCGAACGGATGGGCCCCCGCCTGGACGGCGACGTGCCGGGTTTGCTGGCGCCCGTGCTGGGCGACCCCCGCCCCTAGTGTTGTGTCTCCCGGTTCATCGTGCGCTCATTCCCCGGTGGCCTTCTCGGTGGCTTCCTCGTGGGCCGGAAAGAGGCTGGCGGCGCGGCCTCCAAGAAACAACTGCCAGAACAGCACCGCGCATTCCGCGGCAAAGGCTCCCGCAAAGGCCAGCACGCCCACCAGCGCCCCGTTGATATCCGCGGCAATCAGGGTCACGCTGCCCACGGCGATCACCACCGCGATGCGCACGAACCCGGTCACGGCCAGGCTGCCCGTGCGCCGCAGGGCGATCATCAGCCCCTTGAACAGGGAGGAATAGCCCCAAAACACGGCCACCACGAAGGAAAGCACCAGGGGCATGGCGATGTATTCGGCCAGCTCCCGGCTGAGGCCCATCACCGTATAAAGCAGCCACCAGCGCACGGGGGTGACGAATACCAGCAGCGCGATCAACGAATGCGCCAGCACCACCCAAAAGGAAAAGCGCAGCATCACCCGCAGGTCCTCCCGGCTGCGCGTCAGGGTCTGCGCGGTCTGCGCCAGATTGCGCAGGGAGCTCAGCAGCAGCATCTGGATTCCGCGCATCACCCCAAAGGCCGCCAGGGCCAGGTCCGGCCGGGCCAGCCGTCCCAGAAAGAAGTTGATCAGAAAGAACACCGCGCCCTCCGCCGCCTGGTTGAGCATGAGGGGCCAGGAAAAGCGCCACAATTCCCCGTAGGCCACCGGCGCCCCCCTTTGCCCGGGCAAGTCGAGATAAAACGCCCGGGCCATCGCCAGGGAAAACAGACTTTCCACTGCGATGCACAGAAACAGCGCCAGGGCGCCCACGGATGCCCCGCCGAACCAGAAGGGCAGCAGGTAGAGCGATCCCCCCAGGGAAAGGAGCCGCACCAGCGTGCCCAGGGTGATCAGGGCCGTGCGGCGCTTGAGCATGATCAGCGCCGTGGCGGTGTTTCGGAAGGGCACGACAAAAAAGACCAGGGCAAAATAGACCGTGGCCTGCTGGGCCTGGCGCACCACCTCCGCGCTTGCGCCCATGAACTCCGCATAAAGCCACTCGCCGGCGGGCGTCCAGGAGACCGCCAGCATCACCGCCGTGGGCGCCAGGGCAGCCTGGATTTGAAACCAGAACAGCCGCAGCACCGAGCGCCTGTCCGAAATAAAGGCGATGGCGACCTGTGGGCCCACCCAGAGCGGACTGCCCGTGACGCCATGCAGAATGAACGCGATGCTGAACGCCGCCAGCGTCACCGTGGGCGCTTCCAGCCGCGCCAGGAAGCCGTGGATGATCGAATGGGAGATCATCATCAGTTCCGCCGTGAAGATCAGCGGCATGAAGAACCAGGTGGGGTCCTTCATGGTGATTGGCGGACGCGTCATGGTTTCCATCGGGGGTGGGTGCGCACGCCGGAGGCATTCTTGCTGGGCGGGCGTGGAATAACTTCCCTGCGCACCGGAATTTCGTACGGTTTGCTGAAATGCAGGAAGGATGCGGGGCGCATCTTATGCTCCGGTTGGGGCCGCGCAACGAAATCCATCTGGCCCCCGGATTATCGGCGATGCGCGTCAATATGAATGTATCCACTTTTGCCGCGGTCTGACAACCGCGGCCACCGCATAGCGCGCCACTGCTCAGCCCCGGCGCCTTCTTTTTTCTTGACAACCCATCCTGCTCCTTTCACCTATTGTTGTTTTAGCCATGCGCTGATTCTTTATCGCTTTCCCTCGTCCGGCATTCTATTCGATGACAGAACATGCAAAAATTACCGGCCTGCGCAGCCACCGCTGCGGCGAGCTGCGTGCCGGCCACATCGGCAGCGAGGTGGTGATGATGGGCTGGGTGGCCACGCGCAGGGACCATGGCGGCGTAATCTTCGTTGACCTGCGCGACCACACGGGACTGCTGCAAGTGGTGTTCAAACCCGAGGTGAACGCGCAGGCCCACCGGGCCGGGGACGCGCTGCGCAACGAGTACGTGATCGCCGTGGCCGGCAAGGTGGCCCACCGGGAGGAAGGCAACGTCAATCCCAAACTGGACACCGGCGAAGTGGAAATTCTGGTGGAACGCATGGACATCCTCAACCCCTCCCGGCCCCCGCTCTACGGTTGGGACGAGGATGTGGACGAGCGGCTGCGCATGAAGCACCGCTACTTCGACCTGCGCCGCGAGACCATGCAGCACAACTTGCGCCTGCGCTCCCGCGCGGCCAATCTTGTGCGCAATTATTTGCTGGAGCGGGATTTTGTGGACATCGAAACCCCCGTGCTGACCCGCGCGACTCCTGAAGGGGCGCGGGATTACCTGGTGCCTTCCCGGATCAACCCGGGCAGTTTCTACGCCCTGCCCCAGTCGCCCCAGATTTTCAAGCAGTTGCTGATGGTGGGCGGCTTCGACCGCTATTTCCAGGTGGTCAAGTGCTTCCGGGACGAGGACCTGCGGGGCAACCGCCAGCCGGAGTTTACCCAGATCGACCTGGAAATGGCCTTCACCCAGCCGGAGGAGGTGTTCGCACTGGTGGACGGGCTGATGGCGCGCCTGTTCTCCGAGTGCATCGGCGTCGAAGTGCCCCTGCCCATCCCCCGCATCACCTACAGCCAGGCCATGGAGGAATATGGCAGCGACGCCCCGGACCTGCGCTTCGGCCTGAAGCTGGTGGACCTTTCGGAAATCGTGCGGGGCGCGGGTTTCAAGGTATTCGCCGATGCGGTGGCCGCGGGGGGACAGGTAAAGGGCATCCGCGTTCCCGGCGGCGGCGCACTGTCCCGCAAGGATCTGGACGATCTGACCGAGTTCGTGACGGTCTTCGGGGCAAAGGGCATGGCCTGGGTGAAGCGGCAGAATCATGGCTGGCAGTCCCCCATCGCCAAGTTTTTCAGCGATGCGGAGCGGGAAGCCATGGAAGCGCGGCTGGAGCTGGCCGAAGGGGACCTGGCCGTCTTTTGCGCCGATTCGCACAAGGTGGTGGCCGCCGCCCTGGGCAACCTGCGCGGCGAACTGGCCCGGCGGCTCAACTTGACCAAGCAGGACGAATTCGAATTCGTCTGGGTGACCGATTTTCCCCTGCTGGAGTACGACGAGCAGGCCAAACGCCACACGGCAAAGCATCATCCCTTCACTTCCCCCGTGCTGGCCGACCTGGAGGCCCACGGCGATTCCGATCCGCTGGCCATCCGCGCCCGGGCCTATGACATCACCCTCAACGGCGTGGAACTGGGTGGCGGTTCCATCCGCATTCACCAGGCGGAACTGCAGAAGCGGGTGTTCGATTTGCTGGGCCTGTCCGAGCAGGAGGCACAGAACAAATTCGGCTTTCTGCTCGAAGCCTTCACCCACGGGGCGCCGCCCCATGGGGGGATCGCCCTGGGCTTCGACCGCATCATGATGTTCCTGGTGGGCACCCAATCCATCCGAGACGTGATCGCTTTCCCCAAGACCCAGCGCGCCGCGGACCTGATGATGGAAGCCCCCGCCGGGGTGGATGAGCAGCAATTGCGCGAGCTGGGCATCCGCTTGCGGCGGGACTGAAAGAAATGCCTCCGTGGTGGCTCCCGGCCCCGCAACATGCCCTTCGGGAGGTTGTACCGAATCGAGAATCCCGGTATTCTGAATTAATTGGATACTGAACCTCCCGCGCCCTTGAGAATGAATCCCATGGAAAGTTTCCTGTCCGACAAGCCGGAATCCATGATCATCCGGGCCTTGCAGTGGCTCCTCCCGGCGCTGATATCTAATTGGGGCGACCTGGACGCATTCCGCCGCGCCGGCACTCCGGGGTTTATGCGGGAAGCGGGCATTCCCCGCGGCGACGCGGTCAAGGCCGTGGGAGTGGTGGACCAGGCTTTCCGGCAGGCCACCCGCATTCAGGCCCAGCAGTTCCGCCCGCTCAAGAAACAGGAAGACCTGGAATATGCCTACACGCAGCTGGTGCCCTCGGTCACCGACTCCTCCGCGCGCCAGGGATTCCTGTGGCTGGCCTACCAGGCCCAGTCCAAGGCGATCGACTTTCTCCAGTCCGACAAGGGCAAGAATGTGGGGCGGAACCTTGCCAAGGCTGTAGAGGAAAACAAGAACATCTTCGTGAGCCTGAGCGAAGATGCGGAGAGCCTGAACCTGGCAAAGATCGAACGAATTCTGATGGTGCTGGGGCGGAAATCCCTGGGGGAAGAGGCCGGAAATTTCGAATTGTCCATGGTCACCGGCGCAATCATAGAATACGCGCGCGCGGAAGGGCGCTCGGTACTTCAGAAGGACCTGCTGACCAGCCGCCACGGGGCGGGCAACGAGGACAAGCGGCTGCTTTTGTCCGTGGTCGATCCGGTTCATCTGGCGGAATTGAACGAGGCCAACAACCGGTTTTTGCGTCTTGACGACGGGGAGAAAGGCCGCTGGTTCGACCGCCTGCGGGGATTTCTCAATCGCAACGCAACCTCCGTCGCGAACTCTGCGCCCAAAGGTTATGAAGCCTTCTGCCTGGCAGTGGAAGGGATGCTCTTTCCCTACCCCGCGCAGTTGGAATGGATGCGTGCCTACCTGAAACCGCTGTACACAAACGCCCAGCAAAGTTCCACCTTCGACAACTGCGTCACCGAAGCCAGCATCACCCAGCGTTACAAAAAGATGATGGCGGAAAGCAGCCCCAACAAAACCATGATCGAGCTGGCCCGGTCATTCGCGCTGGTGAAACTGAACATGTTCGAGGAACCTGAGCAGCGGGAATTTCTGGATGGGCTGAATTTAAGGGAAGAATTTCAGTGGCCCGCCTCCCTGGCCGAGCTGAAAGCGCAGCAGAGCGCGTAATCCGCCCGGTAGTAAGAGCCGTGGCCCGGCTGGCAATCCCCTCCACCCCGTGGTAGAAGTCTGACGCCTCACATTGATTTTATTTGCGTATGCCAGGAGCGGCAGATGAAATTTGGCTTTTCGGTGCCACCGGTAGGACCCGGCGAGCGTAGCGACGCGGAGAATTACAAGAGGGTCATCGAGGATTGCCGGCTGGCCCACAGCCTGGGTTATGACGCCGCCTGGGCCCTGGAACACCACTTCACCCCATATTTCCCCACCCCGGACCCGTTGTTGTATCTGGCGCATATCGCGGCGCAATGCCCGGGCCTGGGCCTGGGCACCTGTGTGCTGGTGCTGCCCTGGTATCATCCGCTGCGCATTACCGAGCAGATCGCGATGCTGAATCTGCTCAGCGAGGGAGAGTTGTATCTGGGACTGGGCCGGGGCTCGGCGCGCTACGAATACGAGCGCCTGGGAGTGGACATGACCGAGACCCGGGAGCGTTTTCGCGAAACCGTGGAGATCATCAAGCGTGGCTTGCAAGGAAAGCCCTTCAGCTACGAGGGCACCTATTTTAATTTTCCCGAGACGCAAATCCGGCCCCACCTGCGGGCGCCGGAGGACATTCATTTCTACGGCGCCATCGGCAGCCCGGAATCGGCGGAAATCATGGCGGATTTGGGCTTGTCCCTCATTCACACCACAAATTTCCCCGACCACTATACCGACAGAATTATCGCAAACTGGCGGGAGCGGGCCGCGTCCCACGGCATGGACGCCGAGGGCATGACCTTCCCCATCCACTGCAACCCGACCATCGTCGCCGATACCGACGAGGAAGCGCTGGAGCTGGCGCGGGTTTACTATCCGCATTTTATCCGGGTACAGATGGCCCATTATGAAACCGCCGCGGATTACTGGAAGGACACGCCGGGCTATGAAATCCATTCCAAGATGTTCGCCAACCTGCAGAAACTCGCCCAGCCCGGCGAGCCCCTGGACAAGGCGCTGTCGCTGCAGTTGGTGGGCAGCCCGGAAACGGTGATCCGGCGCATTGAGACTTTGCGGGATAACCTGGGTATCGGCCATATCATAACGGCCCATTTCCTTTACGAAATGGACGATGATTTGCGCCGCCGCTCCCTGCGAATATTCGCCGAGCAAGTCATCCCTCATTTCAGTGACAAGGAAGCGGCGGCCTGACCCGGCCCGGCAACGAGACCGCGAGTTCAAACGGTACCCATGCAGAATTTCACTTATCACGCCCCGGCGTCCCTGGCCGAGGCGCTGGCCTTGAAAAATGAGGACGATGCGGGCACGCGCTTTCTAGCTGGAGGGACCGACCTTTTTCTGGCCATGGAGTTCGCCGGGGAACCGGTCAAGACAGTTGTGGATCTCAAGAAAATTCCGGAACTGACCGGCATCGAGGAGTTGCCCGGCGGCGGCTACCGGCTGGGAGCCCTCACCCTGATGGGCCAGATCGAGGCCCATCAGGGCCTGCGCGCCCAGTACCCCGCGCTGGTGGACGCGGCCACCGTGGTGGGCGGCCCGCCCATCCGCAACCGCGCCACCCTGGGCGGCAATATCTGCAACGCCTCCCCCGCGGCGGACGCCTCCACGCCGCTGCTGGCCCTGGGAGCCGAGTTGGTGGCCGTATCCGCCGAGGGCGAGCGCAGCCTGCCTCTGGGAGATTTCTGGAGCGGGCCGCGCCAGAACGCGCTCAAGCCCGGAGAATTGCTCAAGGAGGTGCGCCTGCCCGCCCTGCCGGAGGGTGGGGCCTGCGCTTTCGAGCGCCTCACCCGTTCGGCCATGGACATCGCCGTTGTCAACGCCGCCGCCGCGGTCTCCCTGGACGATGCGGGCAATTTCGCCTCCGCCCAGGCCGCCCTGGGCGCAGTGGGGCCGGTGGTGCTGACGGTGGACGGCCTCGGGGACGCGCTGCGGGGCCAGCCCTGCAGCCCCGAAATCCTGGAACAGGTGCGCAAACTGGCCGAAGCAGCCGCGCAGCCCATCGACGACAAGCGGGCCTCGGCGGAATACCGGCGGGACATGGCGGGGGTATTGGCCATGCGCGCGGTGGAAAGGGCCCAGCTTCTGGCGCGGCAAGGCAAGGGAGACGAAAAGTGAAATCGTCCGTGAAACTTACCGTAAACGGGTTGGAGCAGGAGCATCAGGCGGAGCCGCGCACCTCCCTGCTGACATTCCTGCGCGAACAATGCGGCCTGACGGGCAGCAAGCGTGGCTGCGAAGAGGGCGAATGCGGCGGTTGCTCCGTGCTCCTCGACGGAGAACTGGTCACCTCCTGCCTGATCTTCGCCGTGGAAGCCCAGGGCGCGCAACTGGTGACCGTGGAGGGGCTGGGCACGCCCCATCATCTGTCGCCCTTGCAGGAGGCCTTCGCCACCGACGGAGCCTCCCAATGCGGGTTCTGCATCCCCGGCATGCTGTTGGCCGCCACCAATCTGCTGGAACGCAACCCCGACCCGAACGAGCAGGACATCCGCAAGGCCATCTCGGGCAACCTCTGCCGCTGTACGGGTTATGACCTGATCGTGGCGGCCATCAGCATGGCGGCGGAGTTGAAGAAGGGCGCGCGGGGCTGAAAGCAGCCGCAAGCTGCCGACACTCCACCGGGTGCCACGGACAAACTTGTTTTGTCCGTGCCGGAAGCGCTGTGTGTTTTCGAAAACACGGACAAGCTTGCTTGTGCGTGCCACCCTTCTTGGGGAGGATGTGACGGCAGAGGCGCCTCCGCCAGCCAAAGGGTAATCCAGTGGGGCGGGCAGGGCCGCCCGTTGCAATGACAATTCGCGAATTCATTTCCAGGCGAGACGACCCATGGAAGCACAAGACCTGAAAATCGTTGGCAGGAGCATCCCCAGGGTGGACGTGACCTCCAAACTGACCGGCCAGGCCCTGTTCGGCGAGGACGTGAAGCTGCCGGGCCCCCTGCTGCACGGCAAGATTCTGCGCTCGCCCCATCCTCACGCCATCGTGAAGCGCATCGACACCGCAGCCGCGGAAAAGCTGGCGGGAGTAAAGGCGGTGGCCACGGCCGCGGACCTGCCCGATGTGCGCATCGGCAAGAACCTCAAGGATGAGCATTATTTCGCCTCGGACAAGGTGCGCTTCGTGGGAGACCGGGTGGCCGCGGTGGCCGCGGTGAGCCGCGAGATCGCGGAGGAAGCGCTGCGGTTGATCGAGGTGGAGTACGAGCTGCTGCCCGCATTGACCAATCCCATCGACGCCATGCGGCCGGACGCGCCCCTGGTGCACCCCGATCTGATGAACTACCAGGTGGTCGCCGCCGCCCAGCCGGAAGGAGGCAACGTGTGCTCGCTGAACTCCCTCTCCCGGGGCGATCCGGAGGCTGGCTTCGCCGAGGCGCACCAGGTGTTCGAGCAGCAATATATCACCGAAATGCAGCACCAAGCCTACATGGAGCCCCACGCCTGCCTGGCCACCTACAATCCGGACAACACCTACACCGTCTACACTTCCACCCAGGGCATCTTCGGCATGCGCAACAGCGTGGCCGAGGCGCTGGGCGTGCCGCAAAACCGGGTCAAGGTGGTGGGCACGGAAATCGGTGGGGGCTTCGGCGGCAAGATTGTCATGAAGGACGAGGTGGCCGCGGCCACCCTTTCCCGCAAGTCCGGGCTGCCCGTGCGCATCGTGATGACCCGCGCGGAGGACTTCATGTGCGGCAATCCGCGCGCGGGGTTTTACATCACCATCAAGACCGGCGTCAGCAAGGACATGCGCATGGTGGCGCGCACCATGGAGATCGTGCTGGACGGCGGGGCGCACGCCATGGGCGCGGCGCTCATGTGCTGGGCCCTGCCCCAGTTCGCCGAGGGCCCCTACAGCATCCCCAACCTGCGCGTTACCTCGCGCTGCGTGTACACCAACAAGGCCAACTCCAGCGCCTTCCGTGCGCCGGGTGGCCCCCAGACCAATTTCGCCGTCGAGAGCGAAACGGAACGCATCGCCACTGCGATGGGCTGGGACGCGCTGGCTTTCCGGCGCAAGAACCTGATGCCCGAGGACCATCCCAATCTGGCCGGGACACCCATGCGCAGCGTGAACGTGGAAGAAACCCTGGACGCGGCCCTGGAAATTTCCGGCTACGACCCTGCCCAGACCGGCCTGGGCCCCAACCGCGCGCGCGGCCTGGCCCTGGGGAACTGGAACGTGGGCGGCATGCCCACCGGGACGGTGCTGAAGATGAACGATGACGGCTCGGCCAATCTGATCACCGGGGTGGTGGACCTGACCGGCGTTAACACCTCCCTGACCCAGGTGGTGGCCGAAGCCCTGCAACTGCCGGTGGAAAAGGTAACCGTGAAATCCCTGGACACCGATTCCGCCCCCCACGCCGCCCAGTCGGCGGGCAGCCAGACCCTGAAAAGCATGGGCACCGCCGCCGTGCAGGCCGCGCAAGAAGTGAAACAACAACTGTTCGAGCTGGCCGTGGAGGAACTGGACGCCACCCCTGACAATATGGAACTGGCCGAGGGCGAGGTGCGCGTGCAGGGTTCGCCGGAGCGCACCGTGGCCGTGCGCAAGCTGCTGGCCAAGCACATGGCGAATTCAGGGCCGGTGGTGGGCAAGGGAGGCACGGGCGCCTTCTCGCGCATGCCTTCCTTCTGCGCCCACATCGCGGATGTGGATGTGGACTCCGAAACCGGGCGTGTGACTCTGCTGCGCTACTGCGCCTCCCAGGACGTGGGCGTAGCCATCAATCCCGTGATCTGCATCGGCCAGGTGCAGGGGGGTGTGGCCCAGGGCGTGGGCATGGCTTTGAGCGAGGGCCTCACCTACCAGGACGGCCAGCCCCAGAACACGGGCTTCCTGGACTACAAGATTCCCAGCGCCCTCGATCTGCCCATGATCGAAACCAAGCTGGTGGAAAAGCCGGCGGTGGAGGGGCCCTTCGGCGCAAAAGGTATTGGCGAGCCGCCCTGCGTACCGGTTCCCGCGGCCATCGCGAACGCCATCTACAACGCGGTGGGGGTGCGCGTGACCTCCCTGCCCATCAACCCGGAGAAACTGCGGCGCGCCATCAAAGCGAAAAAGGAAGGCCAAGCCTCCTCGTAGCCGTCAGTATTACTCCGTTCCCTGTCCCCGCTCCCGGTTGATCCTTCCATCGACCGGGACAACCCACAACAACCCTAAATTTCCCGTTTTGTGGATCGGCCGCCGCAAGCCATGGCGCGCAATTCCTTGTCTTAAGCCAATTTATGGGTTTTTCAATTTGGTTCTGTTCGTGCCGCTTAAAGAGCAAGAGCAAAATTTGCGTACCGAATCGGGAGGTAAGTTCAGATGGTTGCTAACCCTGTAGTCACCACAACGATTCATGACGATAACTTCAACGCGGAATTGACAACAATGAGGTCTATTCTTGTTGCCCTTGACGGCTCTCCGCCTTCCATGGCCGCCATGCAAGAGGCGGTGGATTGGGCGGTTAAATTGAATTCCGAGCTAAGGGGGGTATTCGTCGAAGACGAGCGAAGATTTGTCCACTATCCCAGCGCCGCCTCCTTCGAAGGGGGCATGGCTCGGCCTACCAGCATAAGATGATCTCTGATGCTTTCAAATTAGCCCACTACCAGGGCCCCCCGCTTCCTTGACAAACGGAGTCCTTTGCCGCTTGCTAGAGCATATGCATGGTGGAGCCCCGCGCTCCGCCGGCAC
>JAPUIH010000007.1 GCA_027297205.1 SAR324 cluster bacterium
TAATACCCTTCAGATTCCGTTCCACCATATACACTGCCATCACACCCTCCTCAACGGATCGATCCGTTGCGCATGGTTTCGGAAGCGCCGGGGAGCTGGACTGCACTGCCCCGCTGTCCCGCACGGTGGAACAATTATTTCGGCTTAGAAAATACTTTGTTTCTATGTATTAATAGGCTCTGGCTTAGTAATTTCCGCTGGCTATGAGACCATAGGGCTTCCCTATGATTTCGCATGGAGGGTGTAATTATGGAAATGCATCAGGTGCGCTACTTTCTTGCCGTCTGCGACACTCTGAACTTCACGCGCGCGGCGGAACTGTGCCACGTCTCCCAGCCTTCCCTGACCCAGGCCATCAAGAAGCTGGAGGACGAGTTGGGCGGGGATTTGTTCGTTCGGGAGCGCAACCGCACCCGGCTCACGGAAATGGGTGTGATGACGCGCCCGCACATGGAGCAGATATACTCCGAAATGCAATCGGCCAAGGCCGATGCCCATCATTTTCTGAATCTGACCAAAGCACCCCTGCGCATGGGGGTGATGGTGACCATTGGCCCCTTGCGGCTGGCGCCCTTTCTCGCTCATTTTAAGGAGGAGTATCCAGGTATCGAGGTGGAACTGCATGAGGGCAAGGAAGAATTCCTCCTGAAGCGCCTGATGGCCGGTTCCCTGGACCTGGCCGTTACCGCGCCCCTGGCAGAGCTGGACGCACAGTTTGCGGCGCAACGGCTCTATACGGAAAAATACGTGGTAGTGTTTCCGCCGGGCCACCGGTACGAAAATAGCGAGAAAATCCGCCTTAAGGACGTTTCCAGGGAGCCCTACCTGGACCGGCTTTCCTGTGAGTTGCGGGATATGGTGATGGAGGTTTGTGAGCAGAAAGACATAGAAATCTATGCCACCTACCGCAGCGAGCGGGAGGACTGGATTCAGGGCATGGTGATGGCCCGGCTGGGGGTGGCCTTCATGCCCCAGTACTCCATCGTGGTCGCCGGGATTTGCAGCCGCCCGCTGGTGGAGCCGGAAGTATCCAGGCAGGTGCAGGCGGTGACCCTGGCCAACCAGAGCCGCTCCCCGGCCCTGGACACCATGCTCAAGGAAGTACGGGCCTGGAACTGGACCGGCTGAATGCCGGCTTTCGCCCGCTGCCTCCCACGGCCTCGCTCCAACCCGGGAATCCTCCCTCCCGCCCACCCTCTGCAACTTCCCTTTGCAAGCGTCCCGCGACCTGCTAAGCAGAAATTATAGGACAAAGCGCAACCGATGACCGCCCGGCGAGAGGCCGGGTCGCTTTGCATCCCTTTGCATTGCCAGGAGTCCCAACATGCTGGAAGGAAAAGTCGCCATCGTCACCGGCGCGGGCCGGGGCGTGGGCAAGGAAATCGCCAAGCTGATGGCCGCCAACGGCGCAAAAGTCGTCGTGAACGACTACGGGGTGGAACAGGACGGCACGAGCCCGGACAAGACCCACGCGGAACAGACCGTACAGGAAATCAAGGACGCCGGCGGGGATGCCGTGGCCAATGCCGGTTCCGTGGCCAAGTTCGAGGACGCCACGGACATGGTCAAGCAGGCCATGGACAGCTTCGGCGGGCTGCACATCGTGGTCAATCCGGCCGGCATCCTGCGCGACCGCATGCTGCACAAGATGTCCCCGGAAGACTGGCAGGAAGTGACTGACGTGCACCTGACCGGCCACTTCAACATGTGCCGCGCGCCCATCAACCATTTTCGGGAACAGGAGTACGGGCGTATCATCACCTGCACCTCGGTCTCGGGCACGATCGGCAATATCGGCCAGTCCAATTACGGCGCGGCCAAGCTGGGCATCGTCGCCCTGACGCGCATCCTGGCCATGGAGTCCGTCTCCAAGGGCATTACGGTGAACTGCATCAGCCCCTCGGCCAATACCCGCATGACCCAGGGCGTGCCTGATCCCAAGGATCCCGTGGCCGCGGAGCGGCGCCGTATCCGCCTGGCGCGCAGCAAACCGGAGGATATCGCGCCCCTCTGCGTATTCCTGGCTTCGGAGGAAGCCGCGGATGTAACGGGTCAGGTGTTCGGGCAGCGCGCTGGGGAAATCTCTGTGTTCAATTTCCCCCGGCCGGCGCACACGGTGCATCACAACGGGGGCTGGACTCCCGAGCTGGTGCGCGACAGCGCCATCCCCTCCCTGCGTATGAAATTCACCCAGCTGGAATCCAACGCGGACGTGTACGCCGCTCTGCCGCTGGATTAACGGCGGTCCCGCAGCAGGGGCCGACCGCCCCTGCACCCCATTTAAGCCGGGTTTGGCGTCCAGCCAACTTCGGTGCCAGCAATTTTGGGGGACGCAAGGCTGCGCGTCTCGCGCCGCTGTCCCCGCATGCTGTTCGTGAAATATTTGGGCCAGGCTGTGTTTGATAACAATGCCCGCGCCCCTGAGGAGGCGCGAAAGCCCCGTCTCGAAGGGTGCGGAGAGTTTAATTTATGCCGGTGGCCTGCGAGACAGCCGCCTGCGGAGGATTCCTCAGGCACACGGAACTGGGTATTCAATCAGAAGCTAGTACAGGCTTTTCTGCTGCCGTTTCCGATCTTCTTCATCCGCTTCGGGTGAATGCTCCGTCCCGATCTGGTCGGCCAACATCTTGCCCATGCTGGGAAAACTCTTACGGTCAATCTGGGTGGCCGGGGCCCACAGGTTGGAACGGATCAGGGCTTTGGCGCAGTGCAGGAAAGCCTCATCCACCTTCACCAGCAGTCCCGCCTTGGGCGCCTTGCCCT
>JAPUIH010000070.1 GCA_027297205.1 SAR324 cluster bacterium
CGGGAGCAGAGTGTGGCGCGGCCGGCGGCCCCGTCACGGGGCGCGCACACCAACCGGCGGTTGATTGCGCTGATCGTGGCCTATGGATTGTTCGGGTTCGGCTATGTGATCACGGCCACATTTATCTCCACGATGGTGCGGGCCACCCCGGAGATACGATCCATCGAGCCCCAGGTTTGGCTGGTGGTCGGCTTGGCGGCGGTGCCTTCGGTTGCGCTATGGACCTGGATCGGGCGGCGGCTGGGCAACGACCGCAGCTTCGCCATCGCCTGCATCGTGGAGGCGGCCGGAGTGGTGATGAGTGTTCTGGCAACCGGCGCCCTGGCGATCGTTCTTTCCGCGGCGATGCTCGGAGGGACATTTATGGGCTTGACCGCGCTGGGTTTGATACATGCCCGCGATATTTCGAACGGCGATCCGCGGCGCAGTCTGGGCCTGATGACCGCGGCCTTCGGCCTGGGCCAGATGATCGCCCCCACCCTGGCGGGCATTGTCTATGACCTGAGCGGCAGCCTGCTGCTGCCTTCTCTGGCCGCGGCGGCGGGGCTGTTGATCTCCGCCGGTCTGGTCACACGGACCCGTGCCTGAGCGCAGGCAGGTCCGCCGGTCATGCGCCGGTGGAGAGCGGATTGCGGGGCAGGGTTGCCCACAGCACTTTGGTGGTGGGCAACATGCGCATCAGCCCGGTTGCGGTGAAGCGTTCAATGATGGCTTCCAGCGATTTCCGGGGCGTGCCCTGGGGCATGGACAGCGCCGTCCAGGGCAGGAGCGCGGCCAGTTGCGCCACTTCGCGGCCGAAATCCTTGCGCAGGGCGGCCACGGTGGCGGCGAGCCAGCCCGAGGCCTCCAGGCTTTCCAGCAGGGTAATGGCCAGGGGAAAGAAGCCCGGCCAGTGGGCCAACTGCCGGTACACCGAGGGCAGGGTGGCGATATGCCGGTAAATGAGCGGCACCACCGCCGTGCCGATCACGGTGCGAATGTCCGCGTAGCACTCGGCCAATTCCCCCATGGCCGCGCTTTCCTCTATTTCCGGCAGGGCCGGGGCGGTGGGCGCGAGCCTATTCATTTGGCGGGGGGATAATGTTCCAGCCACCAGCGCGCAATGTCGATGCGGCGTGTGATCCACACACCGTCCAGTCCACGCGCGTATTCCAGGAAGCGGTGCAGGGCCCGCGCACGGCCGGGGCGGCCCGAGATGCGCAGATGCAGGCCCACCGACATCATCTTGGGGGTCTCCGCGCCCTCCTCATGAAGCACGTCCAGAGTGTCTTTCATGTAACTGTAGAAATGCCCCGCGTGGGCAAAGGCGCTGGTGGTCCAGAATTTCACATCGTTCACTTCCAGGGTGTAGGGCAGCACCAGAAAGGGCTTGCCCTGCACTGTCACGTAATAAGGCAGGTCATCCGCGTAACTGTCTGAATCGTAGACGAACCCCCCCTCCTCGGCCAGCAGCCGCCGCGTATGCACGCTGGGGGAGTAGCGGCTGTACCAGCCCTGGGGCCGTTGCCCCGTGGTGCGCTCCAGCGATTGTACCGCCTTGGCGATCGATTCCCGCTCCTCCGCCTCGTTCATGGTATAGGGCTCCTCCCAGCGGTAGCCGTGGGAGCACACCTCGTGGCCAGCGGCGGCGATGGCCCGCGCGGCCTGTGGATTACGCTCCAGGGCCTGGGCGCAGCAGTAAAAAGTGGCAGGGGCATCGTGGCGGGCGAAGATGCGCATAATGCGCCAGAACCCGGCTCGCGAACCGTACTCGTAGGCCGACTCGTTGCCGAAGTCGCGCACGCCCTCGGGCAATTGCTTGGGATACTCCTTGTAGGACTCCTGCCTGTCGTCGCCAAGGCCGAATGAGTATTCAGAGCCTTCCTCGTAGTTGACCACCAGGGACAGGGCCACCCGGGCCTTGTCCGGCCATTCCACCTTTGGCGGATGCTCGCCGTAACCGATGAAATCCCGTTCCATTACCCCTCCTTTTTTTATTCGCAGGGCCCCAGGCTATGAAATTATCTGATCGCCAGAGCGTTGGGGGCGGGACCACACGGCTCCGCCCAGCCGGTATAATATTCTTTTTTACTAAATAAATTTTTTAGGATCATTTTCAGAAAAGCTATGAGACACCCAGCAATGATTTGCGAGGACCGTTTCACCTCGGCTCGCCGAGGCTGGCCGCATTCTACATCGTAAAGGATCAGATCATGAAATCGAATGTTCCGGTTTTGCTGATAGCGATTTTCCTTGTAGGGGTATGTTCCCCTAACCTTTACGCCCAAGACGATACGAATGACCAAACGGTCGTCATTGGGATAGGTTTCGGAATCCATACATTCTCGGAGACAGACGACGTAAGACAAAACGTATTTCTCATTGCGGATGACGTGGCCGGCATGGGCCAACTGTATGTGGAGTGGTATGTGTTTGAAACAATCGGATTCGGAATTCGGAGCATAAATCTTGGAGTGACGGAAACGATTTCCTTTGGAACGACGATAGAAACTGAACTGAGTGTGGACAATAACTTTTTCACCGTAAATTGGGTGCCCCTGGGAGCGGACAGCTATGCACGGATGGGTCTGCTGGCTGGGGTTGGAAATTCCAATTATGAGGTAACTCAAACCGTCACCCCGGGGGGCACCTCAAGTATCTCCTCGTCCGGATCGGCGACCTTGCTGGGAATCTATGTGGACTGGGGTGGCGAGGATTTCGGCGCTCGCTTCGGCGCGAATTTCCTGGAGACGGATTTGGACGACATAAACGGCTTGACCGTGGACGCCAGCGGAAGGTCGATATACTTCGATTTGCGCTGGGCGTTCAATTAAATTTGGCCTGCAATTATGCTCCCCCTTGCATCGTCCCGACAGTCCACGGGCGGGAGCAAAGTCAAGTTACGCCGTTCGCCGCAGCCCCGACCGCTTCAGCCGCTGTAGCTCCGCCGGCCCCATTCGCGATGCCATAGGCGCAGCATATGCCGCCCGAGGGCCTTGTCTTCCGGGTCCCGGTATGCGGTTCTGCCATGGCCGAAGGTGTGGTTGTTGACGAACTGCAACTGGCCGGGCTGGATGGTGAATGCGCAGTACAGTTCGGGATCGTCCGCAATTTCCGACAT
>JAPUIH010000071.1 GCA_027297205.1 SAR324 cluster bacterium
CCAAACGTGGGATGAGCGTGAAATTGCTGGAGAAGGGCCGCCTTGCCTGGGAGCAGTCCAGCCGCAACTGGGGCTTCGTGCGCAAGCAAAACCGCTCCCCATTTGAAATCCCCATCGCTGTGCTGGGCCATCGTCTTTGGCGGGAGCTTTCCCCGGAGCTTGGAGCGGAGACGGACTGGGTGGAGGGTGGAGGGCTTTCGCTGGCTCGAACGGAAGCCGAGATGGAGCCTTTCGAGACTGCCTGCCGGGTGGCCGCCGAACATGGCATCGACACACGCATCGTGTCCCGCCAGGAAATCAGGCGGCTGATTCCAGCCATGGAAGGTGAGTTCGCGGGTGGGCTTTATACCGCCAGTGACGGGATGGCCCATCCACTCAAAACCACCCTGGCCCTGGCGGGGGCCGCCCGGCGCAAGGGCGCGGAGATCGAGGAATACTGTGCGGTGGAAGGATTTCTCACCGAGGGCAAGCGGGTGGCCGGCGTGCGTACCGAAAAGGAGGAGGTGCTGGGCAAGACAATTTTGTGCGCCGCGGGAATCTATTCTCGCAAGCTGGCCCGCATGCTGGGGATCAACCTCCCCATCCGCGGCGTGCGTGAATCGGTGGCTGCTACGGCCCCCATGGCGCCCCTGAGCAATTTGACCGTATTCGGAAAAGAAGTGTGCTTCCGGCAAACCACGGACGGGTGCATATACCTTTCATGCACCAACCTCGGTTCCGCCGATTTTGATGTCACCCTTGAGGCCTTCCGCAACATTCCCTATTTTCTTCCTACCTTCTTGAAATACCGCGACATGCTCCGCATTCATGTGGGCAAGCCCCTGTGGGATGACATTCTGCGAGCCATGCCTTGGTCGCAGGCGCGCAAACGGCCATTTGCCCACGCAGTTGATCTGGAGCCGGCAATCAACGACAGGACCATTGAGGCGTGCCGGCAAGCGTTCATGGCTCATTTTCCCTCACTGGGCGAGGTCAAGATCGAGCGCACGTGGGCGGGCATTATTGACAGCACACCCGATCTGCTGCCGGTGCTGGGACCTGTTGCGGGGTCGGAGTGCTTTTGGTTTGCCACCGGGCACAGCGGCCACGGATTCGGAATAGGTCCGCCGGTGGGCTATCTGATGGCGGAGTGGATCGCGGAGGGTAAGCCCTCCATCGATTTGCATCCCCTGCGCTTTGAACGATTCGCTGAAGGCGATTTCATGCGCCCAGGTCCCATTGGCTAAGATCCGGCGGGGTCATGCCGTAGACGTCGCGGCATTCCCTGCGAGTGGAGCTTTAGGAAAAGCCAGAGGCCGTGAAGAAACAGGAGGAAAAGCTGGGAGTAGGATTTCCGGCACCAGCGATCCTTCGCCTATGCCAGAGGGCAAACCCACAAGCTCAGAACCCTGCGAGACATGGGATAAAGTTTTTCATGGAAAAAAGCAGGTTTACAGTGGAATCACGCTGTTTCGGGGTTGGGTTGGAACAACGACTATCCTTGCGTGGCGCCGGCTGACCGGCAATTATCCAATTCTTCAGATGGTTCGCCATACCATGGATTCATCCCCTCACGGATCCGTGTAGGATTCAAATCCCAAGCCCGGTGGCACGGTCAAGCGAGGCAGTCCATGAAGAACGAGTCAACCCGAGTAGCCAAGTTGCTAACCTGCCAACGTCATATGTTCTCGTTGCCCAAGGGGCTGCATTACCTGAATTGTGCCTCCCAATCTCCCCTCCCAAACACCGTGGCCCAAGCCGCGCACGAGGCAATCGCTCGCAAGGTCAATCCCAGCCTCGCCTCCGACGCGGAGAGCTTCGCCCCCGTGGAAGCGTTGCGGGAGATCGTTGGGCGCGTGGTGAACGCTTCCGCCGAACGGGTAGCGCTCATTCCTTCGGTCAGTTACGGCGTGGCCGTGGCCTTGGCCAACATCACCATTGCAGCCGGGCAAAATGTTGTGGCGCCGGCGGAGGAGTTTCCCAGCAACGTCTACGGCTGGATGGACGCCTGCCGGGAGCACGGCGCGGAACTGCGCCTGGTGCCGCGTCCCACGGACACCCAACAGCCTGGGAAGGAATGGAACGAGCGCATCCTGGAAGCCATTGACAAAAACACAGCTGTGGTGGCCCTAACCCCCCTGCACTGGACGGACGGGACGTGGTTCGACCTTCCGGCGGTGAGCGAGCGGGCGCGGGAGGTGGGCGCGGCGTTCCTGGTCGACGCAACTCAGACAGTGGGGGCCGTGCCCCTGGACGTGGCGGCGTTTAGGCCCGATTTTCTCATCTGCACCGGGTACAAATGGTGCTTGGGTCCAAAGGGCGCGGGATTTCTGGTGGTGGGTGACCGCTTCATGGATGGACGCCCCATCGAGAAAACCTGGATCGGCCGGGAGGGGAGCGAGGACTTTGGGCGGCTCGTGAATTACAGTGAGCATTACCGCGGCGGAGCGCGTCGCTTCGATGCCGGGGAGCACCACAACCCCATCACGGTCTCCATGCTTAGCGCGGGACTGCAACAGGTGCTCGCATGGGGTCCCGACAATATCCAGTCCTATTGCGTGGGCTTAGCGGAGCAGGCGGAGGCCGCGCTGGCGGAGACCGAGTACGCCCTGGCTCCTGCCGGGGAGCGTGCCTCCCACCTGTTCGGCATCCATGTGGCGGAAGTGGCCCGCTTACCCGCAATTGTGGCGGCGCTTAAAGCGCGAAACGTTTATGTCTCCCCGCGCGGCAGCGCCATCCGCGTCTCTCCTCACCTATACAATACGCCCGAAGACA
>JAPUIH010000072.1 GCA_027297205.1 SAR324 cluster bacterium
CTGAAGGCCTGATCTTCCACCCTGACGGCGTTCACCGAGACGCCGCCCTGCTGAATGAGGCGGCGCACCTCGCTCTTGGACTTGGCCAGCCCCACCTCGGTGAGGATCTCCGTGAGGAGCAGCCCGCCTTCCAGCCGGCCCTGGGCCAGTTTCGTGGTGGGCACATCGTCCATGGCGCCGCCCTGGCCACCGGGCGCGCCGGCTATGCCAAATACGGCCTGGGCCCCGGCGCGGGCCTTATGCGCCTCGGCCTCGCCGTGGATGAGCCTGGTGGCCTCGTGGGCCAGCACGGCCTTGGCCTCGCGCAGCTCCGCGCCCTGCAGGGCGGCCAGCCGCGCGATTTCCTCAAGCGGCAGCAGGGTGAACAGCTTGAGGCACTTTTCCACGTCCGCATCGCCGATGTTCACCCAGTGTTGGTAGTACTGATAGGGCGAGGTCTTTTCCGCGTCCAGCCACACCGCGCCCGCCTCTGTCTTGCCCATCTTCGCGCCGGAAGCCAGGGTGAGCAGGGGGAAGGTCAGGCCGAACACGGTTTTGCGGTCCATGCGCCGCACCAGATCCACACCGGAGATGATGTTGGCCCATTGGTCGTCCCCGCCCATCTGCAAGATGCAGCCGTAGCGGCGCTGCAATTCCAGGAAGTCGTAGCTTTGCAGCAGCGGGTAGTTGAACTCGATGAAGGAGAGCCCCGGGCCGTCCAGGCGCATCTTGAAGGTCTCGAAGGTCAGCATGCGGTTGACGGAAAAATGCGGTCCCACCTCCCGCAGAAAGTCGATGTAGTGCAGGCCGTGCAGCCATTCGGCATTGTCGACCAGCACCGCCCCCTGCTCGAAGTCCAGCAGCCTGCCCAACTGCTTGCGCAGGGCGGCGATGTTGCCGTCCAGCTCCTCCACGCTGAGCATTTTGCGCATTTCGTTCTTGCCGGTGGGATCGCCGATCATGGCCGTGCCGCCGCCCAGCAGGGCGATGGGGCGGTGCCCCTCCCGCTGGAAATGCAGCAGGGCCATCAGGGGGATCAGGTGCCCCGCGTGGAAGGAGTCCGCCGTGGGATCGAAGCCGATGTAGCCCGTAATCGGCCCCTCTCCGCTGCGGGCCTCCAGGGCCTCCATGTCCGTCGCCTGCTGAAAAAAGCCCCTCTGCCGGAAAACTTCCCAAACGCTCAAGACCGCACTCCATTTCCTGTGTTTATGTTGAGGAGACAGCGCGGGTCACCTGCCGGTATCCACACCAGGCGCACCGCCCCTCCGATATGAATAATTCTCATTCCGAGCCCCGGATGGCAATCGGCAATTCCCGCGCGGCCCGGCGCATGGGGTGATTTTCCACCGCGGTTCCCCTAGACTGCCCGCATAACCGTATCCGGCAGCGCAGGAGGAGGGATGGCGGACTTGTCCCAATTGCAGGCATTCGCCGAGGAAAAGCTGAGTCAGGCCCTGGAGCCGGGCCAGCCCATGCCCGGCGGCGGCTCGGCCCGGCGCTTCTACCGATTTCGTGGCGGCGGAAGCAGCTGGATCGGCGTGATCGGCAGCCACGCGGCGGAGAACCGGGCCTTCCTGGGCTTCACCCTTCACTTCGGGGGCCAGGGCCTGCCCGTGCCGCGCATCCATGCGGTGGATCGGGAGCGGGGCTTCTACCTGATGGAAGACCTGGGCGACACGACCCTGGCCGCGCAACTGGCCCAGTTCCGCGGGCATCCGGCGGGGCGGGTGATAGCCATGGCCACCCTGCATCGCATCGTGGGCTGGCTGCCGCGCTTCCAGGTGCATGGCGGGGAAGGGCTGGACTACGGGCTCTGTCATGAGGGGGAGGAGCTGGACGGGGAAGTGTTCGCGGCGGACGTGAGGCGCTTTATCGACGAATACATACCCCGCCATGCCAAGGGGGCGGAGCCGGAAGAGCGGGTACTGATCGAGCTGGAGGTGTTGATCACGCGCCTGCACAGCATGCCCCGCGAGCACTTCTGCTACCGGGACTTCCAGCCCCGCAATATTATGTGGCGCGACGGGCCGGTGTTTCTGGATTACCAGTCCGGGCGGCGCGGGGCGCTGCACTACGATCTGGCCTCCTTTCTCTACAGCCCCGACACGGGGCTGGGGGAGAAGGAGCGCGTGCAGTTGATCGACGTGTACCTGAAGGCCCTGCGGGACTGCGGGGTGGCCATGGACCACATTTCCTTCCTGGCGGATTTTCACCCCATCGTGCTCGTGCGGCGCTTGCAGGCCCTGGGCGCCTATGCGCAGATCGGCGCGACTGAAGGCAAGGAGGACTACCTGCAATACATTACGCCCTCCCTGGCCGACCTGGGGCAACTGCTCTCCCAGGGCAAGCTCAGCATGGGCCTGCCCGCCCTGGAAGCCTGGCTGAAACGGATCGTGATGGCCGGACTGAGCAAAGCCGGGGGTGGCTGACACTGGAATGTATTCAAGTGGTTTTTCCCATTTGTACCAACGTGCCCGACGCGATGAAATCCCGAGCACACCCATCATATCGACGCCTTATAAAATGCTGAATCGGACAAATCAATGCCGAATTAATGGCGCGAAAACGCGGTATAAGGAACCGGGGATATCTCCGGCAACGATCAGGGATTCCAACTGGGAATTGTCGGTCAAGAATTCGTGGTATTTTTGTTTGGACCCGATGGAGGTCGCAAAACATGGCCTCGCAAACCAATGACAAACGGATCATTGCGTTGATAAGTGAACGTGGAGGAGGTGACGCGCCTCCTGTCGTTACACTTGCTTCTGCGCTTCATGCACGCGGTTACAACATTTCTGTATTGTGCGACTCAGGGACTGATCGCGTTGTGCGGTCGGCCGGTCTGGAGCCCATCGTGATCCCCGATGAGCTTAAGCAGGGCCTGCATGTCGACCCACGCTGGCTGGTGCAATTACACGAACGCGGTGAAGAACTCACGGCCGCAACACCCAACCCCCTTACTGCATGGGCGCAACTCTGTGCGCCAACAATCGGCCCGCTCGTAAAGCAGTTGGAACCAGCATTGCTGGTAAGTTCGTTATTCTGCACCTCATTGACTGATCGCGTGGCGGGCAAACTCGGCGTTCCATGGTGTTTCGTCAATCCCAGCTTTTATTTCGGTGAGCACGGGACGCAGGCATGGGAGGACGATTTTGTCGGCCTTGGCGCGGGCTGGTTTCGGCATATCTTGCTGCCCCATTGTGAGCAGGCGGACCTTATCCTACATGCTACCGATAATCAGTTTGATCCGCCGCCGGCGGACCTACCGGATCATCACCATTACATCGGGCCTCTAATTTGGGAGCCGCCGAGCAACGAGTCCCCATCGTTTTTAAAGGAACCGGGGGCGCCATGGGCTTTGATCAGCCTGAGCACGACACCGCAAGACGGAGAGATAGCG
>JAPUIH010000073.1 GCA_027297205.1 SAR324 cluster bacterium
CCGCCTTGGCGGAGGGCTTTGGGGGGGAAACGGGAGGGGAGGTTTTCGGGGCCGGTGGCGGATCGGGCTCAAGCCCATCCCCCACGACGCTGAATTCGAAGAAGCCCTGCCCTTCCAGCGCCGCGCCCATGCCGGCTTCGACCTTGCTGAATTCGGAACCCTCGGGAAGATTGACGATGGATGTTATCTCGTCAAAGAGCTTAATCTCACCCATGGACAGGGTTTTCGGGCCCGAGTCCCGCTGGACGACCGCCTTGGCGCCCTCGAACTTGCTCTGTAGAAGTTTAAGGGTCTCGGAATCGATGCAGGAATACTTGGAGTCGAACCGGGTGATTGCCAGGATGGTCATGCCCTCGCGGAGGTCAGCCGCCTTAACCGCTGTTTTGCTCTGTTCCATAATTCTTAAACGCAATATTATCCAAACCGGCACTCCCTAGGATGGGACTGCCAAAAACCCGTCCGCAACCTCCGTGTTTCAAACCCTCAAATCCGGCAACCAAAAGCAAGTTCTTGATTTTTGTTTAGATTGTGCAATGGCCCCTGAAGCAACAAGTCCGGCGTGTTCGGACACAGCGGTGAGAGCAAACGCCCGGTAAACAACGTCGGTAGAGCCCTTGCCCTCTTGCGCGGAAGCACCAGGGAGTCTCCTTGGCATCCCCCACCAGGCGGGAATAGCCCGCCACGTCCGCGTTGGACGGGATTCAGTACTTCCGCGTGATTCTGACCGGCCCCCAATTATTATACGACTCCGTTAAGTTAGTCCCGAAGAATCTGGCCTTGCCCGGGGCCGAGGCTCCGTTGCGGCAGGCCCACGGAAACGAATACGCTCTACTCCGGCTATCCGGCCTTGCGCAACAGTTCCAGCAGGCCGTTCAGCACCGCGCGATCCTTGTAAGGCTGGGTGGTGGCGAAGGCGGCCAGGGCAAATCCCGGCTCGCTGCTCTGTATCTCCCGCGCCCATATCCGCATCCTGAAAACGGCCCGCAACATTGCCGCTCAGTCCACCAGCACCACGATTTTCCCACCGGCGCCGTTCTCGTCCATGAGGCGGTGGGCCATCTGAATTTCGTCAAGGGAAAAGGTGGGGCCGAGTTTCAGCCGCAGTTTTCCGCTTTGCACCTGATCGACGTATGCCTGAAACTGCTCCAGCGGAAGGTCTTTCGATTCGCCGGAATAGCTGGTCAGCTTGACCCCGGTGGGCACGTCGCTCATGGGATGGAATGCCTTGAGCACCCACTCCCCACCGAGGATGCCCGTCATGCACACAATTCCGCCCCGCCGCACGGCGCGCAGGGAATCGAGCAGGGTGGTGGCGCCGACCAGTTCCAACACGCGATCCGCCCCGCCGGGGAACATTTCCCGTACCCTTTCCGCAATTTGCCCGCCGTCCACGATAACGTGGTCGAATCCGCTCTCTTTGAGCAAATCGGCCTGCACCGGATTGCGAGTGCTGCCGCACACCTCCAACCCCTGGGCCTTGGCCAGAGCCACGGCGGCCAATCCGATGGAAGAAGTCCCGCCCCGCACCACCAGATTTCCGGCCCGTTCAATTTCCAGCCCCGTCGTCAACGACCCGTGGGTGGTTTGCAACATCTCCGGAAGCGCGCCGAAGGTGGCCCAGTCGAGCTCCGTTTCTATGGGAAAGACGATCTCTCTGGGCAGCAGCGTGAATTCCGCGTATGAGCCGTCGAATTGACGCCCCATGCCGCCCATCATGGCGGCGACTTTTTGCCCTGGTTTCAGATTGGACGCGGCCGCCTCGACCACTTCCCCCACGCATTCGATGCCCAGCACGCGCGGAAACTTGACCCCCGGCGAAAATCCCCGGCGAGTAAACCACTCGGACCGGTTCAGTCCGAATGCCCGAACGCGGATCGACACCCAACCCGCTTTCGGCTCGGGCCGCGGCACCTGGCGAAACTCCAGTACCTCCGGTCCGCCGGCCCGTTCGGTCACAACTGCTTTCATTTTTGCTGGTCCTGTCACCGTTGTTCGCCTCCTTCCCTCACCATCAAACGGCCTTCCTCTCGTCCGCATTTCCAGCGGGAGCACGCCAAAAGAATTTGATTGGTGCCCACCATTCTGAACCGGATGTAGCGGTTGGCCGGCGGCTGCTTCAGCCGAACGGCCTCGCCAGGAGGGTCGCGATCGCCAGGGTCAGCAAATACAAGCTGGCCACCGCCTGTAGACCCGACACCAGCCGCAACCAGCCCGTGGCGCGCAACCGGTATTCCACCGGAGGCGAGTTGACCGACACAAGTTGCAGCGCTGAAATTTGGTGCACAAAGGGCAGGGAGGAGCACAGGCTGAAATAAAGCCCGATCCGGACGGCTTTGTGCCAGACGGCGGTTTGTTTCCTGATGTCGAACCATTGCTTCCCCGGCCACTGCGTGATCCAGACCACTCCCAGGGCCGGTACCAGGCGGATGGCCGCCCAGTAAATGACGCCGCAAATCAGCCCCAGGGCTACAACCAGCAGAAGCGGGCGCTCCGGAGCGAGTCCATAGGCGCTGGTCCACTCGAGGAACACCAGCATGGCGAGTCCTTTCAGATAATTGATCCCAAAGGATGCGCTCATCGACTGTTGGCGCTGGGTGCGGAAAATGGCGTAGGTGATCTGGCGCGCCTGATCGTCCAGTCCGGCCGAACGGAAGCGCGCGCGCAATTCCATTAGTCCCGCAGGCGAGTCGAGGAAAGTCATCAGGTGCAAGTCATAGGCCCTCGCCATGCCGCCAATATCCGGCTGGCTCCCCAGCTTCGGCTGGTAGATCGCGCCGCTCAACCGTGCCGCGTCCAGCACTGCGCCACTCATCCGAGCCGCCTCGAAATCCACACCGCGCAGATCGGCCCCGGTAAGATCGGCCCCGGTGAGATTGACGGCGATCAGATCGGCCTGACGCAGGTCCGCTTCCCGCAGGTTCGCGCCGCTCATCTCCGCACCGACCAGATCGGCGCCGCGCATGTCGGCCAGCATCAGCACCGCCCGCTCAAGATTGACCCGGATCAGCTTGGCTCCCCTCAGATTGGCCTCCCAGAATTCCGCCTGACCGAGGTCGGCATCCCACAGCACGGCATCGCTGAGATCGGACTTGGAAAAGTCCCCGCCGCGCAGTTGGGCGTCTTGCAGATGCGCTCCACTCAAATCGGCTCGGCCGAATGCGGCCCTGAGCTCGCTCCTGAACCGCATTTCCACTGCTTCGGCTATGGGTAAGCCGGCGTCGGCAACCTCGGCCAGCCACAAGCGGTGCCTGGCGAGCATCATTTCCAGATCCTTCCGGCCGATCTCCTCGCCTTTCCGCAGAGTACCCTTCCATTCCTCGGACGCCTGTCCGCCTACGGGCAAAACCCAGACGCCTATCAAAAGGGCCAGCAGCGCTATCCGGATTGCGTGCACCGTCGAATACATGGCCACCTGGCAAGATTATGGTGAGTGCCGAGGAGCTCGGTTTCCCATCGGCCGCAGTCCCGGTTTGGGAAAGCCTACCGCCGCTCCTCCCGCGGCCCCCCGGCGGGAGCAAGTGTTTGAACGATGCCGCTGCCGTCTTCTCTGGCGTAAATTTCCGCCACGGGTACCCGATGCTTGTTGTACAACACCAGCCGCCCTCCATGTCCGTTGTGGGAAACACTCAAAAGAGGCGATTTGGCCTTGTCGTTGACGATCAGCCGCCCGTTGCCGTTTCCATCCGCATAGGCGATAAATACAGGGTTTTCCGTCTGATATGCGTCGATTTGGATGCTCATCTCGTCCTGGTGTGGTCCGATATAGACCGTTCCCCCCCGCCTGTTGCGCAGGGTCAGGTAGGCATCGCCATTGTAGTTATTCTCCAGGGTGGTGGTGATCTTCCCCTTCTCGTCCCGCAAGATCAGGCTTCCTTCCCCGAGGTACTGCCGTAAGACTCCCTTGAATCCGCCCAGTTCCGCAACCACAATTCCCGCGTTGTTGACCACCTCGAATTTCTTCGCCCGTACAATATCCGGCTGGGGCTGGGCGGCTCCGTAGCCCGCCAACGCGATTGTCACCAGCCCGGCAAGCATGAGCAGATTGCGGTAGCGCCGATTGTGCATTTCCAGCCTGGCCAGTCTGGCCTCGATGGTCATTGTGCATCCCCTCCGGTTCGAATTTTCGAAATTTTCCCGCCAATTTTCGCGCGGCGATGTTTACTCATCCCCGTACAGGACTCCATCCTTACTGCGGCAATCCGGCCTTGCGCAGCAGTTCCAGCAGGACGTCCAGCACCGCGCGATCCTGGTAAGGCTGGGTGGCGGCGAAGGCGGCCAGGGTAAATCCCGGCTCGCTGCGCTGCATCTCCCGCGCCTCGGCCGCGGCCTGGTCGTGCTGGCCCAGGGCCTCGTGGGCGGCCGTCTTGTACAGGCGGGCTTCCAGTTCGTGGGCGTCAACGGCCAGGGCCTCTCCGGCGGCGCCGATGGCCTCATCGTACTGACCCAGCCCGTAACAGGCCATGGCCAGCATTCCCACGTGCCAAGCCGGAGGAACCGGGCTGAGGCGGATCGCCCGCTGTGCCTTAACCGTGGCTTCCTTATAGTCCCCGGAAAAATGAAGGGCCATTGCCGAAAAAGCCATTACATGAGAGTGATTCGGCGCAAACGCCTCGGCCCGCCCAACGGCGTCGATGGCCTGCTCATACTCTCCTTTCAGCAAATGAATGCCTCCCAACAGGATGTTGGCGGCAGGATAGGTGTCGTCCTTGGCCAGCGCCTCCTGCACCAGGCCAGAGGCCAGGTCGAGGGATTGGGCGCGGTCCCCGCTCCATCCATATCTCGCATCATACCAGTGCGTCCAACCCAGGCCGTTGTATCCGACGGGGGAGTCCGGTTCGAGATTCCGTACCTGCTCAAATTTTTGCCGGGAATCGATGTTCAATTCCCGGGTTGGACTGTCAAATAGCGTTGACCCCGCTCTGTAAATCGCACGGGCTTCGACGGTCTTTAGATACTTTCCCCATATACGGCGTATTTCGCCCCTGAGCAGCGTCACGTCAAGGGCGATCACGATTTCCTCGGTGATCTCGTCCTGGATGGCGAAGATATCGTCCAGGTTGCGGTCGAACCGACCGGCCCAGACGTGATTGCCGGTCTCCGTGTCGATCAGTTGGGCGGTAATTCGCACCCGCTGACCCGCCTTGCGCACGCTGCCTTCCAGCACGTAGCGCACCCCCAACTCCTTACCCACCTGCCGCAGGTCCTTGGCTTGGCCCTTGTACGCAAAGGAGGAGTTGCGGGCGGTAATGTTAAGGCCGGAGAGCCTTGAGAGGTCCGTGATGATGTCTTCGCTGATGCCGTCGGAGAAGTACTCTTGCTCCGGGTCTCCGCTCATATTCTGGAAGGCCAGCACGGCGATGGAGGGCATTCCCGGCGCCTGGGCGGAGCGGTGTTCCGTTGCGGACCCGCCCCTGGGCTGCGCCCCCTCCCCGGCAAGTGCGGAGATTGGCTTCGCGTCCATGGCGGCCGCGTCCCTGGAGCGCACCCGGTAGGTGCGTACGGCGTTGGCGATGTTCTTCACTTCCCGCTCGCCCAGGAAGTCGAAATGCAGGGGCAGCCGCGAGGCCACCTCATCGTAGGCCTTGCCGGAGATGCACACCCCGCCAGGCTCGGCCAGGGCCTCCAGCCGCGCGGCGATGTTCACCCCGTCCCCGTAGAGGGCCCCATCCTTGACCAGCACGTCCCCCAGGGTCACGCCGATGCGGAACCGCATGCGGCGTTGTTCCGGCAGGACGCTGTTTTTTTCCGCCAGCACCTGCTGGATATCCATGGCGCAGCTAACCGCATCCAGCACCGAGCCGAACTCGGCCAGGATGGAGTCGCCGGGGGCGTTCACCACCCGGCCCCGGTGATTCGCGATGTGGCTGGCAAAATCCGCCCGGCAATCCGTGAGGGTCTGCACCGTGGCTTCCGGGTCGTCGCCCATTAAACGGCTGTAACCCGCCACATCCGCGACGAATATCGCGGCCAGTCTGCGCTCGGCTCCGGAGGTTTCCATGGCAGCTTCTGCGCTGACCAGTGAGTTTGTAAGGATTAGGGAAACAGAACCTCCTACTTACGCCTATTCCCTGCTCCGGTCAAAACCGTCTCCCACCGCTCCCGCTCGGGGCACATACCCGTGGCGGAGGCGGAAATAACCGGGGCATCCTGATTGGTCAGCGGTAGGTCTTCACAGCCTCTTCCCGTCGAAATTGCGGCGCTCCAATTGTTCGCTTTCCAGGTCGAAGTCATCCAGGCAGCGGAAGTTCACGGTATATTCCTCCGGCGCGGTGCGGGG
>JAPUIH010000074.1 GCA_027297205.1 SAR324 cluster bacterium
GCGTTCGTGACGAATATCATGGGAGGAGCCATGCCAGATATGGCTTATACAGAGGCGGCCGCCAGAGCAACCGCACAGCGCAAGGTGACCATCGTATCCGCGGTTCTTGCGATCGTAATTGGCCTGGGCATCCTGTACGGCGTGGGGCTTGCGCAACCGGCGGCACTGCACAATGCCGCCCACGATGCGAGGCACGCCACCGGTCTGCCCTGTCACTAGAAATTCCGATGCTCATACTGCGCCGATTGCTGGTGACCGGACTCGTTGCGGGAGTGGCCGCGGGTGTGCTGGTTTCTCTGGCTCAGCAGGTGCGGGTGATCCCTCTCATTCTTGCGGCGGAGACTTACGAGCGCCGGGAAGCTGGCGGCTCCGCCGAGGCGGCCCCCAGGCAGGAGCTTTCCCGCCTTGCGCTCACCGTTGCCGCCAACACGCTCACCGGTATCGGTTTCGCCCTGCTGCTGGCGGCCGCCTATGCGTTCCAGGGCCGGGAATCCTCCGTCAAAGATGGACTGTTGTGGGGCCTGGCGGGCTACGGGGTGTTTGTCCTGTCCCCTGCTATCGGTTTGCCTCCCGAGTTGCCCGGCGCCCCGGCGGTGGCGGTGCAGGCGCGCCAGCTCTGGTGGGCCGGGGCAGCCGCCGCCGCCGCGGGAGGTCTGGCGATGGGAGTGTTCAACCAACGATTATGGGTCAATGCCCTGGGCGGCGCGGTGATCGTCCTGCCTCACATGCTGGGCGCGCCCCATCCTCCCGAGGGTACAATCGGCACGGTCCCTGATGAACTGGCACAGCAGTTCATCGCGGCATCGTTGCTCACCAGCGCGCTGTTCTGGTTATTTCTGGGGGGCTTTTCCGGCTGGCTCTACCGGCGGCTGGCGCCCGCGGCGCACTGATGCACGGCCCTCCTTGGCGCGCAGAATTCAATTTACTTTTTCGCGACAGTGCATTAGATACGGAATAGGCGACAGTATCCGGTATCGCATTCATGTCCAATTCATTTCCCAACCGACGCAATCGCATATTTGCCCTCGCCGCGGTGGTTTACCTGGGGTTTCTGTTCAGCACCTTGAGCGTGATGCCGCTGTTCCTAAGGTGGGTGTTCACTCTCACGGGCCGGACGGGCTACTCGCTTACCATCAGCCTGTTCATGATCGCCGTGGCCACGCTGGTGTTGTTTATCGTGCGGCGCGCGCTATTCCCCCTCGGCCTTGTGCGGGCATTGGGGCTATTGGGCATCGGGGTGGGCTACGGATTGCTCATACACTGGGCCGACTCGCCCAGTTCCCGCTTGCATGCCCTGCAATACGGCATACTGGCGCTGCTGGTCACCGAGAGCCTGCGCGGCGCCATGAGCCTGCCCAAGATGCACCTGTGCGCCCTATTGCTGGTGATGGTGGCCAGCCTGCTCGACGAAGGTATCCAATGGCTGCTGCCCAACCGGGCGGGATTGCTGTTGGAAGTACTGCTGAACTGGGGCTCCGCGGCGCTGGCCCAGGGTGCGATCATACTGCTCAAGGATTCGCGGGGAGAAGCGCCGCCCTTGGCCCTCGGCCGCGGCTAGCGCGGCTGCGCGCACAGCGGCCATGGGGATAAAAGCTATGAAGCGGTCTGGAAGGGACTGGCGCGCCGATTCTCCTAACCCACCGGTTTGGCTTGGCTGACACCGATCATGCTGTCCCGGGTCACCAGTTCCGCCAGCTGTTCTTCAGGCATGCCCGCGCTGCCCTCGGGCTGGAGGGGCACGACCAGATACCGCATATCCGCCGTACTGTCGGCGACGCGGATATCGACATCCTCGGGCAGATCCAGGCCGAACTCCTTCAGCACGCCCCGGGGATCGTTCACACAGCGGGAACGGTACTCCACGCTCTTGTACCAAGCAGGAGGAAGGCCCAGCACCGCGCGGGGATAGCAGGAGCAGAGGGTGCATACCACCACGTGATGCACCTCGGGGGTGTTCTCAAGGATTACCAGCTCGGGAGCGACGGACATGTCTATGCCCATGCTTTCCGCGGCGGCCTTGCCGTCCTTCTGGGCGGCCTTGCGGAATTCCGGGTCCGTCCAGTACTTGGCCACGAATGTGCTCCCCTGCGCCGGCGTGATGGCATCCATATCTTCAATCTGCCTGGTAATGTCCGCCGCGCTGAACACTCCCTTTTCGATCAGCAGCTCGCGCATGGCCTGTTCCAGCAGCAGATGCTCCGGCCGCACGTCCGGATTATCCTCGATTGGGTCGTGAGGATGGCCGTGGCCGTGAGTTTGGGTATGCGACATGTTGCTGCTCCGGTTTAGGTTGCGGCTTCCAGCCAATGCTCAAATATATCCACCAGCAGGGTGTCCCGCGGCGCCCCGCCATAATTTGGCCAGACCGCCGTCTGCTCAAAGCGTACCTGGTACAGGATCAATTTAGGTTTGCCGCTCTTGCCGTAGGCCAATTGCTCCGGGTTCTTGAATTTTCCCAGCTTGCGGTGAACAACGCCGGTCTTTCCCCGCAGATAAGCCGGGGTGCGGCAATGGCCCGTGGGATTGCCGGTGCGCACCAGCACCTTGTCGCCATTTTTCAGTTTCAGTGACAATTTCAGGCTCCCGTTATCAATGCAATGGCCCAATCACCGGCGGATCAGCATTCGCGGTTTTGAATTTCCTCGACGCGGGCAGCGACTTCCTCCGCCTTGAGCACGCCTTTTTCCCTAAGCAATATCTCCACGCTTCTCAGCCAACGCTCGTAGTAGGTGAGATGCTTGTACTCAGGCAGCGACTCGATCCCCCGGCGCAATTCGTCCACGCGGATCAGGCGACGCTTCTGATCGGAAAGCAGTCGGGCCATCGCATCCACCCGCTTCTCAAAGAAACTATTTTCATGCTCGGAGCGATCGACCGGACCGGCGGGCAATCCCCCCATATCGTGAACACCACTCATCATTCGTTCTCCCTGCCTGCATTATCTGCGCAGTGGTTTGTCTTGACTATGTACCCCTGTTGCGCTCCATATTTCAAGTACTCAGCCTGCCCAGTCAACCGGGTATTCCAACATTGCGTTAAATTTCGCCCCCCAACGGAGGGATTCATGATCGATTTGTATTCCTGGCATACTTCAAACGGACGCAAGCTTTATATCATGCTTGAAGAACTTGAGCTGCCCTACACCCACCACGTCATTAACATTGGAAAAGACGATCAGTTCTCCCCCGAGTTCACCGCCATCAATCCCAACAGCAAAATCCCGGCGATTATTGACCAGGATGGCCCTGGGGGAGAGCCCTATGCGGTGTTCGAATCGGGCGCGATTCTGATTTACCTGGCGGACAAGACCGGCAGATTCCTGCCCAAGGAACCCCGGGTCTACTACGACGTGATGCAGTGGCTGATGTTCCAGATGGGCGGCATCGGCCCCATCTTTGGCCAGGTGCACCACTTTCTGCGGTCCGCCAAGGAAAAGGTGCCCTATGCCATCGAGCGTTATTGCAAGGAAAACCGGCGCTTGTATGGGGTGCTCGACAAGCGGTTGGGGGAGCATCAGTATCTGGTGGATGAATACTCCATCGCCGACATCGCCACGTATCCGTGGGTGGCGCGCTTTGAGTGGCAGGAGGTGGATCTGGCCGATTTTCCCAACGTGAAACGCTGGTTCGACACCATCTCCGGGCGCCCGGCGGTGCAAAAGGCGATGGCCATGAATTTCTCCTAGGCACTGTCCGGGAGAATGTGCGCCTGGGACGCAGAGGCCGCTTTATAGCGCGGCACCGCAGTACTTGCAGTGCCGCGCGTCCGCGTCGTGCCCTTCCAGGGAGCATTCCAGGCAGGCCCGGGTAGACACCTTCTCCCGCGAGACCTTGCCCAGTTCGGCGGAAACGATCCCCGTGGGCACCGCAATTATGCTGTAGCCGAGAATCATCACCACACTGGCCAGCACCTGTCCCAGCACCGTTTGCGGGGCGATGTCGCCATAACCCACGGTGGTCATGGTCACAATGGCCCAGTACATGCTGCGCGGGATGCTGGTGAAGCCGTGCTCCTCCCCTTCCACCAGGTACATCATCGTGCCCATGATCAGCACCAAGGAAAGCACCGTCCCCAGGAACACCAACACCTTGGGGCCGCTCGAACGCAGCGCGGAGGCGAGCACATTGGCTTCGCTCAGGTAGTGCGCCAGCTTGAGCACGCGGAAGATGCGCAGCAGGCGCAGGGAACGCAGCACGAGCAGGGACTCCGCGCCGCTCATGATCAGGCTCAGGTAGGTGGGCAGAATCGCCATTAGATCGATCACCCCGTAAAAGCTGAACACATAGCGCAGGGGCCTGCTCACCGAAACCAGCCGCAGCACGTACTCGATGGTGAAAAGTATCGTGAACATCCACTCAAGGGCTCCCAGCAGCGCCCCATAGCGGCTTGCGATGTCCTCCACGCTGTCCAGCATCACCACGATGATGCTGGACAGGATCGCCACCAGCAGGGCCATGTCGAAGGCCTTTCCGGCCGGTGTATCCGCCTCGAATATGATGACATGCAGCCGCAGCCGCCACGGGGACAGGCCGTGCTTATCGCTCTTCGGCATCGATTCTCCTTATTGCGTTCATTGCGGGCCGCCAGTCTTGGGGGCACCCGTAATCCTAAGCCTTGGGCGCCACGGCGGCAATGCGTCGAGCCGCGGCGCGCCGCCCGCGCACGGTAATGTCACGATAATGCAATCGCCGGTATGTAATTGCTGGAATGCGATTGCCGGAATGCGATTGCCGGAATGCGATTGCCGGACGGAGCGGGTTGGCGTAGGCTTTGAGGGATCACGCCCGCTAAAAACCCGCAGGCTGCCGCTGCTCCGCGGGCGACCCTTCACAACTTGGCATTCATGCTCACCTCCTCGCGTCTGACGGTCGGCTTTTCCAACCTCGGACATACCTACACGCACCTGTTTACGCTGCTTTACCCAACTGTGGTGCTGGCGTTGGAGCGGGAATTCAACCGCCCTTACGGCGAACTGCTCACCCTGGCCCTGCCCGGATTCATTCTGTTCGGGGCGGGCGCGGTGCCGGCGGGCTGGCTGAGCGACCGCTGGAGCAGCAAGGGCATGCTGGCGGTGTTTTTCTTCGGCCTGGGCGGCTCGGCCATCCTGACCGGGCTGGCCAATACTCCCTGGCAGATCGGCGCAGGATTGGCCCTGCTCGGTCTGTTCGCCTCCATTTATCACCCGGTGGGTATCGCCATGCTGGTGAGCCACGCCACCAACCGGGGCCGCACCCTGGGCTTTAACGGTGTGTTCGGCAGTCTGGGCACCGCCTTTGCGGCCCTGGTGGCGGGGGCGCTCACGGACTGGATCAGCTGGCGCGCGGCATTCATCGTGCCGGGAATACTGGCCGCAGCCACCGGCGTGGCATTTCTGCTGATGGCGCGGGGAGTCCGCATCAGCACCGCGGCGCCCAAGGCTGATAATCGCGACGTGGAACATTCCCGGGCGGTGATGATCCGGGCGATGATCGTGCTCATCATCACCCTGATCTGCACGGGCTTGATTTACCAGGTGACCTCGATAGCCATGCCCAAAATCGTCGCCGACCGCGTGAGCGACATCAGCGTGAGTGGCGCATTGGGCGTGGGCGGCCTGGTGACGGTGATCTATCTCTCCTCCGGTCTGGCGCAAGTGGCGGGCGGATACCTGGCCGACCGCTATCCCCTCAAACTGGTCTATCTGCTGGCCTACCTGTGGCAGGCGCCGCTGTATTTCGTGGCCGCCGTGCTGGGCGGCCCCGCGCTGCTCGTGGCCTCGGCGGCCCTGATATCCCTCAACGTGGCCGCCTCCCCGGCGGAGACCATCCTGATCACCCACTATTCCCCGGCAAAATGGCGGGCCACCGCCTTGGGCGGGAAATTCGCAGTGGCCCTGGGCGTGTCGGCCCTGGGAGTGCCGGCGGTGGCGCTCATATACGACCACACAGGGGGATTCTTCTGGCTCTTCGCGGGGATGGGGATACTGGCGGGCGTGGCGGCGCTGGCGATATTGTTCCTGCCCGGACGCCTTAGGGACAGAACGGGCCTCGTGAAGCCCAGTGCGGCAAGTCCGCTGGCGGCCCCCTCCGCAGGCGGTTAGATTCTGCTGGAAAAAGACAATTTGTGACCCCCGCCCGCCTATTATGTGCAATTTAGGGCTGATTTATGTGCAATGTAGAGGCCATTTAATTTTCAAGCTATTGAAACAATGAATGAAAATGGCTTTGTTTCGGAAAAACGCCCATTGACGGGCGGAAAGCCGCCAGATGCCGTCATATACCCGAGAGAACAATACCTCACCAGCCTAGCACCGGGGAGAAGCGGGGGCGAGGGCCAGCGGCGGCAAAATCCAGCCAATT
>JAPUIH010000075.1 GCA_027297205.1 SAR324 cluster bacterium
ACCCCATCTTCCAACATCCCCATTTCATCGGCACCCCCCACGCCTCCTTTTATTCGGAGGAGTCCGTGGAGAATCTGCAGCGCATATGCGCCGGGCAGGTTTACGAATGCCTGAGCGGCGGGACACCGGACAATATCGTCAACCCGGACTACAGAAACCACAGCCCGCGCTTCGAGAGGGGCTGAGCCGTGGGGGACGGAGGCCGCAAGCCCTGGTGCGGGTTGCCCGGACTTGCCAAAGCCAGGGGTGGGGTGAGAGGCTGGAAGCCCCGATCACCCGCGGCAGCGGGTATTTTCGGCGTTAGCGCCGCTTCACCTGGACTGAAAATTTCGTGCAGAGCATTTCCCAGCCCTCCGCCAAGCCTCCTCTTTCGGCACGGATTCGGCTGCATGCCCCCATATTTCTGGTGGGGCTGGGCCATGGCAGCACCCACTGGCAGCTGGGCACCTTCCTGATCCTGCTGCCTTTCGTCGCGAAGGATCTGGGGCTGAGCTACACGGAGGCCGGGGTGCTGGTGACGGTGCTGCACATCGCCTCCTTCTTCGCCAACTTCGCCGGCGGCATGGCGGTGGACATCAGCGGGCGGCGGGTGGGTTTCCTGGTGGCCTGCCTGCTGGTGGGGGGTGCCGCCCTGATGGGCTTTGGCCTGAGCACCCATTACCTGGCGCTGGTGCTGATGGTGGCGCTCATTTCGTGCAGCAACGGCTTTTGGCATTCCCCCGCGATTTCCTTCATATCCCTCAGCTTTCCCAAGCGCCGGGGATATGGGCTCTCCATTCATTCCACCGGCGCCAGCCTGGGGGACATGGTCGCGCCCGGAGTGACGGGGCTGCTGCTGACCTGGCTGACCTGGCATCAGGCCGCCATGATTTCCGCCCTGCCGGCCTTCTTGTTCGCCGTGCTGATTTTCCTGCTGGTGCTGCCCAAGGAGACGGCCGGGTTGCAAGGGGGCAATAGCGGCATCAGCGCGGGGCAGTGGTATCGCTCAATCAAGCAGATGCTGCGCAGCCGCTCGATTCTTTCCCTGTGCCTGATGGTGGCCTTCCGCGGCATGGGCCAGACCGGGCTGGGCATGTTCCTGCCCCTTTACCTGGCGGATGGGCTGCGCGTGAGCCCGATGATGGTGGGCGTCACAATCCTGGCCATGCACCTGGGAGCGGTGGTGATGTCGCCCATCGCGGGAATGCTCTCCGACCGGGTGGGGCGGCGGCCGGTGGTGGCGGTGGGCTTGGCGGCCACCACGGTGTTGATCATCTCCCTCACACTCTTCAAGGGGCTTGTGCCGTTCGTGGGCGCCGTGGTGCTGCTGGGGTTTGCCCTCTACGCGATCCGGCCGGTCATGCAGAGCTGGATGATGGACATGTCGCCCGCCGCCATGAGCGGCACGGCCTCCAGCATATTTTTCTCCATCCAATCCGCGTTTTCCGCCCTGATGCCGCTGATGGGGGGCATGGTGGCCGACCGCTACGGCCTGTTCGAGGTGTTCTACCTGATCGCCGCAGTGATGCTGATCGCGAACCTGATGTTGCTGGCCATCCCCCGCACGGCGCGGTAAGGGCACGCCGCGGCGCAGTGCATCGCTCCCATCCGCCCTGCCCGTGGACGGATAGCCCAGGATCATCACACGGCCGCTGCATCGGCATGCAGCTTGGCGCGGAGCGCCTGGGCAAGTTCACATTAGGCCTTGTCTGGCGTATAACACGGTACCGAATCCAGGGCGGGCCACATGCACCGGCATCCATTTCCGTAATGCCGCCCCTGCTGGAATGGGTGGCATCAATGCAATGGACAATAGATGGACAAACCCGAGGGAGGGTAACAATGGCAATTCCGACAGAGCCTATCGGCAGCGTGCCGCGTCCGGCTTATTTGCTGGAGGCAGTTAAGAACCACGGTGAGGGCCAGCTTGACGATGAAGGCCTGGCCCAGGCATACGCGCGCGCGATTTCTGAAACCATTTCGGCCATGGAAGCGACGGGCTCCCCCGTCATCAGCGACGGTGAGCAAACCAAGCCGAGCTTTGCGACCTATCCGATCCACGGTCTGGACAGCCTGGCCCCCGACGGCGTCGTAATTCCATTCGAGGACGGGCATACCCGCCAGTTGCCGCTGATCACCAAGGGGCCCTTCCGCTACACCAACTATACCGGGCAGTATGTGGAGGCGGCGCGCCGGCTGACCCAGCTGCCGGTCAAGCAGGCGGTGATCGCCCCATCCGTGCTGAGCCTGCTCTACCCGCAGGACGGGATCGACGGGTACGCGCGCGATGCTTTTATCGCCGACCTGACCAACGAGTGCGAGAAAGACATCCGCTCCGCCTTCTCCGCGGGAGCCGACAGCGTGCAGATCGATTTCACCGAAGGGCGGCTTTCCTGCAAGCTCGATCCATCCCGCGGCCTGTTAAAAGATTTCGTGGGCCTCAATAATGCCGTGCTCGACAGGTTCAGCGACCAGGAGCGCGCCCGGATCGGGGTGCACACCTGCCCCGGCGGCGACCATGATTCGACCCACTCCGCGGACGTGGACTATGCCGAATTGCTGCCCGGCCTGTTCGCCATCAAGGCAGGCAGATTTTTCCTTCAGATGGCGAGCGAGACCGATCGCCCCAGGGTGCTCGACATCATCGCGCGCGAAAAGCGCCCCGGCCAGACGGTTTTCATCGGCGTGATAGACCCCATCAACGAGACGATCGAAAGCGCCGAAACGGTGCGCGACCGCGTCCTTGAGGCGGTGGAGCATCTGGGAGGGCCTGCGGATTTTGGCAGCACGGACGATTGCGGATTCTCACCGTTCGGTGATGATATCGCGACCTCGCGCGAAACGGCTTTCGCCAAGATTAAAGCCCGAGTGGACGGAACGCGGCTTGCCGCGGAGCGCCTGGGCATCGCCTGAAGTTCGCCGCGGGGATAGCCGGTTCCGTGCGGCACTTCCGTCAGGGGGAGTTTCTTTGCAGCCTGGTCAGTTCCCGGTCCATGGCGTTGGCGAATTTTTCCCTGTCCCTGGGGCCGAGGGGCGGCGGCCCACCAGACATGGTTCCTTCTTCGCGCAAGTCCTGCATCAGGTTCCGCGTCGCCAGGGCTTCCTTGACGTTGTGCGGCGTGTAGACGTTGCCCCTGGGGTTGATGGCCGCTACGCCCTTGTCGATCAGCTCGGACGCCAGCGGAATATCGGCGGTGACAACCAGATCGCCCGCCGCGCAGTTTGCCAGGATGTGCTGATCGGCTTCATCTATTTCCCTGCCGACAACCACCAGGGACACCAGGTTGGATCGGGGATAATACATGCCGCTGTTTGCGACCAACACAACCGGGATTTTCAGCCTGTGGGATACCTTGTAGACAAATTCCTTGATCATTTTCGGGCAGGCATCCGCGTCTATCCAAATCCTCATGATTCCGTCATTGTTAATCCTTGCCGGCCCGGCATGTGGCAGCTTTTAGGGGTAGGCCGGTCCTAGCGGCGCCATGCCCCGGACGGCGAATTGAGCCGCCAACGCCCATTGCAGCCCCGCCACGGCCGGCCTGGTTTCACATTTGCGTGAATTGGCAACGGACGCTTTCAATATTGCCTAGTATTGCATATCATGCCGCCGAAGTAGGAGGCTTCAGTTCTTCCACCGTGATGCCCCCCTATGATCCAAGCACAAGACCATACGGGGAGCGCCTGTTAATAGCAGCGTAAGGGAGGATCACCATGCAGGACCAATGGTTATTCAAGAGCGAAACTTATGACAACTGTAATTGCGCTGTGAATTGCGGTTGCCAGTTCAACTTGCCTAGTACATACGGCTTTTGTCAGTCGGCCTTCGTTGGCAACATTGTCGAGGGCCACTTCAACGATACACCGCTGGCGGGTCTGAACTGGGCGGGCCTTTACATGTGGCCCGGCGAGATCGCGGAGGGAAACGGCAAGCGCCAGATCGTTATCGACGAACGCGCGGACGAGGCTCAACGGATCGCTCTCGAAACGATTATCTCAGGCGAGGCATGCGCCGACATGAGCAATTATTTCTCCGTCTTCGCGTCCACATGCTCGGAATTTTACGCGACACTGTTCCTGCCGATTAATCTCGAGGCGAACTTGGAACTCAGAACGGCGACGGTCGACATACCAGGCGTCATGAAGAGCAGCG
>JAPUIH010000076.1 GCA_027297205.1 SAR324 cluster bacterium
CGGAGATCACCGCTTTCGCCAACCATCTGGCGCTGCGCCCGAAAACGGCCATCGACTTTTCCAAAGTCAGTGGAGAGTATTGCTACAACCTGGGGCTCAGCCGGGGCAAACACATGACGCACTACGCTATAGACCCGCTCAAGAACCAGGAGGATGTGATTGATTTCGTCGATGCGCGACCCCTGTTGAAAGCTGGTGCCGATTTTTCCAAGCTGCCCCGGTTGCCGGGCAAGTTGGGGAAAATGAAAACCGACCAATGGTACTTTGTGCCTGCCAATGCCTACGAGCCCCACCACGGCATAAAGTTCTCGTTCCCCTTGCTGATGCGCGCCGGCAATTTAGATTGAACGGCAGTTGGGTGCCGTCGCCATTCTTGCGGCAGCGTTCCGTGCTCGCATTCGGGAAATGGGGGATCGGGGGAAAACGGCCTCTCACTCAAAAGGAAGAGCCGCCATGGGTAAAATATCGGTGCTCAGTCCGATCGGAATCAACCGGGTGGAAGCACGGGCGATATCCGGAAGGATCGGCAGCCTCGAAGGGGCGAAGTTAGGGGTGTTGAACAACAATAAGCCCAACTCGGAATTTCTGCAGGACCAAATGGTAAAACTTCTCGCTGAGCGGTATCGCCTGGACGCCGTGGTGAAAAAGGTCAAGCCGAATGCCTCGGTTCCCGCGGAGGAGTTGGATCAATTCGCCAGGGAGGTGGAGGCGGTGATCACGGCCATCGGCGACTGAGGCTCCTGCACGTCGTGGAGTATCCACGACTCGGTGGAGCTGGAGAAAATGGGGATTCCTACGGTCACTATCTGCACGGATGCTTTTGTAGGCCTGGCCAGGGAGGAATCGAAGAATCTGGGCATGCCGGAGTTGCCCCTGGTCATCATCGCCCATCCGCTGGGCGGTGAATCCCCGGAAGCGATTATCGCAAGGGCCGAGGGGGCCCTGGATCAGGTGGTTTTGGGCCTGACAGAGAAACCGCACTAGGAAAAGAGCACATGGACAAGGAACCGCTTTTGAGCGAGGTTTTGAACTTTTCCTCCGCCGAGGAGGTCGTCGAATCTTTCCACGCTCGGGGATGGACCGACGGCCTGCCCATCATCCCCCCCACCGAAGAACGAGTGCGCGCGATGGTCCTGGCCACCGGGCTTCCTGCCGCCGAGGTGATCGGGGTGGTTCCGCCCCGCTGGGCGGAGGCCACCGTGGAGAACATCGCGGTCAACGCCGTGATGGCGGGCGCTCTCCCGGAGCATATGCCTGTTATCGTGACGGCCCTGCAAGCCGTTTGCGAGCCGGCATTCGGTCTCTATAGCGTCCAGGCTACGACCCATCCCTGCGGCATTCTTTTGCTGGTGACGGGCCCGGTCGTTGACCAACTGGGGATCAACAGGGGATTTGGGGTGTTCGGGCCAGGCAACCGCGCCAACGCTTCCATCGGGAGGGCCATGCGCTTGACCCTGATCAACGTGGGGGGAGCCATCCCCGGCCACGGCGATCAATCCACCCAGGGCTCTCCCGGAAAATACAGTTACTGTATCGCTGAAAACGAGGACGCTACGCCCTGGGAGCCCTTCCGCATTTCCCTGGGCTTTGAGGCCGGGGACAGCACCGTGAGCGTTTTCGCGGCGGAGAGCCCCCACAACATTAACGATCACATGTGCACCTCCAGCCGGGACGTGCTGACCACCGTGGCCAACGTGATGGCCACCACCGGCAGCAACAACGCCTGCTGCATCGGCTCCGGGGATGTGCTGGTGGCTCTGGGGCCGGAACATGCCCACACCATTTCCTCGGGGGATACCTCGAAGTGGGAGGTGCAGCAGTTCCTGTTCGAAAATGCGCGCAACACCATCGGGCAGTTGCGGAAAAGGGCCATGTGGGGAATGGCCAATTTTCCCAAGTGGGTGCAGGTTGATGACGATGCCGCCCGCGTGCCCATCGTGGGCCGGCCTGAGGACATTCACATCATCGTCACCGGCGGGGTAGGCAAGCATTCCTCCTTCATCCCCACTTTCGGGGTGTACAAATCGGTCACCAGGAAAATCGAACTCTCCCTCGGCTGACCGCAGTGGAGCCGGATGGTCGCGGCTTTCGATTACCAGGGGATGGGCCGATGCCGCCTGCGCGGTCCCCTCTTCCATTAAACGCCCCGAACGGTCTCTGCCCTGCTTCTCAGCCCCGGGCCACTGGAACCCTGAAGCCCTTTGGCGGTGGATTACGGCTGGGCAAGGCCCTAGCCGGGCGATCGCAACACTCTTACGGCCGTCCCCCACCCCTCACCAGCATTTCAGATTTCCGCCCTCTTTCCTGATTTTCGCCAGTTCACCCTGAATGGTACCTGCAGGAATAACTTGGAATGATGGTGATCCGCCGAACGGGGAAGGAATAGCCCGAATTGGTGATGGCGGTCCGGATGCGCTCGCGGCTATCCTTGCTGGTGCCGTCGGGCAACCATGCCCGCCGAAACGCAAACCAGCACCAATGAAACCGCCGCAAAGGGAGAGGGACTTTTCTTGGTGGCAGGGCCCCGTGCGGGCCGGAGCGGGATGCCCGCTGAATACCGAACGTGTCCCTGCACGGTGAAGGGCGAGCGCGCGCCGCGCGGTAAATAGGGAGCGTGCGCTGCACGGTAAATAGGGAGCGTGCGCTGCACGAGGGCCGCGCGAGCATAATCGGCCTTGTCGAATTGGGAGAGAAACATGCGATCGCCAATATGCGACATGCTGGGAGTGGAGTTCCCGCTGCTGGCTTTTAGCCACTGCAAGGATGTTGTGGTTGCTGTCTCCCGGGCCGGTGGGATGGGGGTGTTCGGCGCCGTCAAGCATCCGCCGGAGCAGCTTGAGGAAGAATTGAGGTGGATTGACGATCATATTGACGGCAAACCCTACGGGGTTGACCTGATCGTACCCGCCAAAATGGAGGGAAAGGATGGGGCCTTCAGCCCCGCTCAATTGCTGGCCATGGTCCCGGAGGAGCACAAGACCTTCGCTTCGAACATTCTGAAATCCCACCGGATCGAAACGGATGATTTGGAGGAATCCATGGGGTACACGATCCGGTTCAGCGAAAATCTGCGGGAGTCCGGTGCGGCGGAACTGCTGGAGGTCGCATTTTCTCACCCCATCAGGCTCATCGTCAACGCGCTGGGCGTACCGCCGCAGATCATGCTCGACATGGGCAAGCAGCACAGGGTGCCGGTGGCCGCATTGGTGGGGGCGAAGGAGCACGCCCTGCGCCAGGTTTCGGCCGGGGTGGATATTCTCGTCGTCGTCGGGGGCGAAGCGGGCGGCCATTGCGGGGAGGTTTCCACCATGGTGCTCGTGCCGGAGGTGCATGCGGCAATCCAGCCCATCCGCGACGTGCCGATCCTGGCTGCCGGCGGCATCGTAACCGGGTGCCAGATGGCGGCCGCCATGGCCATGGGCGCAGCCGGCGCCTGGACGGGCTCGGTTTGGCTGACCACCTCGGAGGCGGAAACCACCTCGGTGGTGAAGGAGAAAATGCTGGCGGCCGGCTC
>JAPUIH010000077.1 GCA_027297205.1 SAR324 cluster bacterium
CAGGATTCCTTGCTGGTATAATGCGAAAGCGCAAATTCCATGAGCTATAATCGAAAGTCGTGTGTTTATTTGAATTTCGGAATAGTTCCCAGCAATTGGTGTGTAAAAATGAACTGCCCCCAGTTATTGTACCACTTCGTATGTTAGTCCCGAAGAATCGGTACCCCCTGTAGGGACCATCCAAGGCACCACAGTCTTTGGGGCTGGGGACCTGTTGCCCAGCGAGCTGTGTGGCCTGGGGCAGGCTCCAGGGTGGGCGGTCAGGATTTTTTGCGGCGTCTGCCTATATTAAACGGAAAAATGCGCATATCGCCATTGGTCTGCCACAGGCGGAACAAGCCACAGCTTCCCACCAGCAGCAGGGGCAGCCACATCACACCTGCCGGCGCATTTCCTCCTTTCACCAGATCTTTGAATCCAATCCAGATGATGTAATAGGTCACGACTAGAAAGATCGCTCGCAGAAAGCTCCCCGACTTGCCGGAGCGCGGGTCAACGATAGCCATGGGAATCGCCGCAAACACGAATACGAGACAAGCCAGCGGCAAGGTAAGCCGGGAGAACAACTCCAACAACCATTTAGGTGTGAATCTGGTGACAGGGGCGTTGCTGCGCGCCTGCCTGATCAGCTCCAGCGTGGTGGTCCACTTGAGCTGCCGCGTCTTAATTGATTCGGTGGGTTTGAACTCGAGCCTGTAGTTAAGGCGTTCGAAATTCACCGTGCGCAGCACCTCCGGATCGGGCGTGGGCAGATACACCGCCCCGTTACGCAGGCGGAAATAGACCAGTTTCGTTTGCTCATCCACGTCGATGCGGCCTTTATCAGCCATGATCACCGATGAATTGGAGGACATGACTCTGTCGGCGATAAAGATATCGGACAGCTCATCGTCGCTGGCACGGGCTCCGATTTGGATGGCCTTGTTGCCGAACTGATAATGGAAGCGCCCCGGCAAGAGGTTCTCATCCGCATTGGCTTTCACGATGCGCGCCTCCGACTCCGCGTATCTTTCATAACCTATCGGCTGCAGCCACAGGGTGAGGCTGGCGGCTGCGAATGTGGCGATCAGGCCGAAGAGCAGGAGCGGAATGCTGTATTTCCATAGGCTGGTGCCCGCAGCCCGCATGCAGATGATTTCCGCATCCATCGATTGGCGGATCACGGTGATGAACACGGCGCCAACAACCCCGAGCGGAATGCTTATGGAAAAGATTTCGGGCAGCAGGTAAAGCAGCAACAGCCCTACATCCTGCACACCAAACAATCTTTCCACCATCAGCGCGAACAGCGTATACAGCCTCTGCATGATTAACATAATGCTGATCACGCCGGAGGTTACAAAAAACGGGATAATCAGTTCGGAGAATGTGGCTCGAAAATAGGTCATGGCAGGCGGTTTTGATAGATATCCCGCATTACCTGGTCCGCCACGGTCATGGCCCGTAAGCCATCGTCCCCACTGACCACCGGCGGGCCGCCGGAACGGATCGCGTCCACGAATGCCGCCACCTCGGCCAGTAGCGAATCGCCCTTGTCCGGAGAGTGGGTTTCCTCGGTGAACATGGACTCCGAATTGGCGCGTCCGGGCGGAATCTTTTGATAAATCCGCGCAAAGGGCTTGGCAAAATCAATGGAAAGATAGCTGTCCGGCTGGAACACCCGCATTTTCCGCTCGGTCTTGTGGGAAATCCTACTCACGGTCATATTGGCCACACAGCCGTCCTCGAATACAATGCGCACGTTGGCCAAATCCGTGCTGTCGGTCATGAGTGATTTACCCACCGCGTGCAGATTGCGCACGGGCGAGGGGGCGATCGCCAGTACGAGGTCCAGATCGTGGCTCATCAGGTCCAGCACCACGTCCACGTCCGCGCCCCGCTCCAGGAAGGAGGAGATACGGATGGTTTCAATAAATTGCGGCTTGACGATGCGGTCTTTGCAGATTTGAAATGCTGGATTAAAACGCTCCAGGAATCCTACCTGCATGAGCACACCCTTTGCACGGGCCAGAGCGACCAACTCTTCGGCTTCGGCCAGGGTGGCGGCGAGGGGCTTTTCCACCAGCACATGCTTACCCGCCTGCAAGCATTGCATGGTGACCGCGTGGTGGGCGAGTGTGGGCACCGCGATGCTGACCGCGTCGACTTTGCCCAGCACCGCTGCGAGATCCGAACCGCCCGGCACTCCCAGTTCCGCAGCAATTTCTTCCGCCCTCTCAGGATTGCTGTCCACCACCGCGCAGAGTTTGCAGTCGGGCAGGGCGAGATACTTCTGGGCATGAAATCGCCCCAGGTAACCCACACCCACAACGGCAACCCGAACCTGATCGCTCATTCAATCCGCCTTGGGGCGAGGGGGTTGATTCACCACGGCCACGCGGATTTCCGCCCGCGCGGCCAGTTTTCCATCAACAGTGGCCTTGCCCCGGAATTGCCATAATCCCAGCTTATGGGCGATATATTCCGTCTCGATTACCAACTGATCACCCGGCACCACGGGATTTTTGAAGCGCGCCTTGTCTATCCCCGCGAACAGGACCAGTTTGTCCTCCGGATTTTCCACGGACGCGAATGCGGTAATTCCACAGACCTGCGCCATCGCCTCCACGATCAACACACCAGGCATAATCGGATTGCCCGGAAAATGCCCCTGGAAAAAATACTCATTCCCGGTGACGTTCTTCAACGCCTTGCAGCTTTGCCCCTCCTTCAATTCCAACACCCGGTCGATCAGCAGAAACGGATATCTATGCGGAAGGCGCTTTTTGATATCTTCCAGATTAAGCAATGGATTCCTCCTGCCGTGGCGTAGTAGTTTTGGGGTGCCTGCGTAATGAGCAAGGGGCAGCGAGACGCTCACTATTTGCTGATATTATTATAACGCTCAATCACCTTACTGGTGATGTTGATCGGCTTGGTGCGGGAGAAAAGAATGGATCGGGCTAGGGCCTGTTCAATGACAAAATCGAAGTTCTCCTCCTTGGAGATGAGGTTAATGACGGTCTGCACCTCGGAAAATATGGATTCGGACACTTTGATCTGCTTACGCTGCAAATCCCGCTCGGCCGCTTTGTAATCTCCCCGCCATCTTGACTCCCTCGCGCGCAACTCTTTCTGCTTCTTCGCTTTGGCCGCATCGGTGAGCAGGATGTTATTTTTCAACTCTTCCCGCTCCTGCTTAAGGTTTTCTCCAATCGCTTTGAGTTCACTTTCTTTTTGATCTTTCGATGCCAGCAGTATTTTGCGGGATCGCTTGCCGGCCTCCGAATCGTTGAGAACCCTTTGAAAATTCACAATACCAATTTTCGGGCCGTCAGCCCCAGCCGCAAACACCGTACAAATAGCGGGAACGATTAAGAAGAGCGCTACAGCACAAGCGGTTCGAATGTACATTCTCCTGTTGGGCATATTGGTTATTCCATCGCTAACGATTTGAGGACGCATTGGTCCAGCATTTACATCATCAAAACAGCGAACTGATCGTAAAGTCAAACTTGTCTTTCGACTCTCCGGGTTCCGGTCGTAATTTCATTCCATACTCGAATCGAAACACACCCACGGGGCTGATAAGCCGTATTCCGAAGCCGATGCTCTGCTTGAGGTCAAAAAATCCGGGTTCGATTTCATTTAGAAGCGCGTACTGCTCCGACTCGGCATTGACTTCCCCCGCATCATAAAACACCACCCCCCGTACGTTGTTGCCCGCCAGAGGAAAGAGCATCTCCAGATTGAGCAGCCGCTCCAGAACGCCGCCGCTGCGCAGGAGCCTAATATCGTCGTCGCTCAGCCCAACGGTCCTCAAGTCCAGGGGAACCAGTACGGGATCTCCAACGGAATTAATAATGGGTTGGCCAGCATCGTCAAAGGATTGCACATTGGTGGTGCTGAGCGCTCTTTCCAGATTGCCGAAGGGCCCACCAACCTCCGAGAAATTATATCCGCGCAGGGTGCTGATTCCTCCTATTCTGAAGCGGTCTTCCAGTGGAATGAGGTTGCTGCCAATCTGCTCCAGCCAGCTAATCCTGAACCGGCTCATCACAATTAACGTATTCGCGTCGTTGAGGCTGAAGAATTTCCTTACCCGGAGACGATAACGCCTGTATTCGGTATCTCCACCCAATATTTTCCCGCCCACCTGCTGAACGGCGAAGATCGCGTTGGTGCCGCTGCTGGGAAAAATCGGATTGTCGACAGAATTGTAGCGCAGGCTAGGGGTGATGGAGCGCAGACTGGTTGGCTCTTCAACGGGGCGGTCGAACTCCCGGTTGATTATGGAGAAGGTGAAGTTTAGCCGCAGGAGAGGAATAATTGGAAATCCGAGTCCCTGGGAATATCGCTCTTCCATGATGTCGCCCACATCCAGGCCGGTAAAGTCCTGACGGTTGATTAGCGAAATCGATGAATCGCTCGATATTTCCGAACCAAACAGATGGGGCTCAATGAAGTCGAAGCTGATGGAGCGAGTGATATTGCGTTGGCCGAAGGTGGCTGAGAATCGCAGGGTTTGCCCGCGCCCAAACAGGTTGCCCTTCGAAACCGACGTAGCCACGATTACCCCGGAAGAATCGCTGAATCCCAGCTGTGCCTGTAGGGTGCCGGTCTGGGTCTCACTCACCTTGGTGACAATATCCAGAATATCGTCCACGTCCGTCGGTTCGCGCTCCACTTTGAATCCGGGCTCGAAGAAACCCAGCCGCTGCAAATTCCGCTGGGACTCGCGAAGCTTGCGGCCGTTGTACAATTCGTTTTCGCGCACCTCAAACTCGCGGCGCATCACGAAGTCGCGCGTTTCCCGGTTCCCCTGAAAATCTATGCGGCCAATATAAGCTTTATCCCCCTTGATGATCCGGTAAGTCACATCCACCAGCTTGCTCTGATCGTCGATCTTGACATCGGGAATAATGCGAACAAAGGCATAGCCCTGTTCCTGATAGAGCTGATTGAGACGGAAGCGGTCCCTGTTTTGCTTGAAGGGATTGTATACATCGCCTTTTTTCAGTTCCATGCGGTCGATCAGATCCGACTTCTTGCCGAGAATATCCCCGACGACATCAATCTTCCCAGTGAAGTATTGGCTGCCTTCGGAGAAGGTCAGGTCGACCCGAATTCTTGAGAATTCCCTATTATGGGTAAGTCTAACCTTGGGTTTGTCTATGAGCAGGCGAATGTACCCGTTGGTAAGATACTTGGCGGATATGGTCTGCAAATCTTGATTGATGCGCAGTTCATCGAATACCCCGGAGTCAGTAATCCAGGCAAAGCAGTCGATCTCTACGCTGATCATCAGACGCTGAATCTCCAATTCCGTAAACACTTTGTTGTTGTGGGTGCGGATTTTCGTAATGTAAAGCCTGGGCGTTTCTTCCACGATCAGCGTCAGGCCATAAGATTTTTCCGTGAAGCGCTCAACTTTTGACCGGAATTTTGCTTTGAAGTAGCCCTTCTTGCGATATTCCTCCCGCAGAATTTCGATATTTTTTAGCACCAGCCGTTTCGTGTAGAAATTACCCGCCTTGACTGTAATCTTGTCTTCCAGGCTGGTCTCGGTAACCGTGACGTTGCCCACCAATTTTACGGAGGTGATGCGCGGTTTTTCATCCACGGTGAATATCAGAATCACACCCTCCCCCGGAATCTCTTCCACTTCTGCCCGCACGTCCTGAAAGAATTTCAGGCCGAAAATATTACGCAGGTCCTGCGTAACATTGCTGACGTTCAGCGGCTCGTCCACACGGGACTGGAGGTTGGACAAAATCTGCCCACGTTCCACCTGGGAGGATCCTTCTACTCTGATATCTATGATGATGTCGGATTGTTGCGCGGCGGGTTCGGATGCGTTAATCAGAAAAAATATCACAATACCCGCCAGCAGCAAGCGGAGCCGAACGCCAAAATCCGCGGCAATCAACCGGCCAATATATTTTGGAAAGAAGTGGCGGCCAGGGAGGGGAGAAGGGATCGGCTCGACAAGAGACTCACGCATTTGCGGAATCTGGTTTTGCAGAATTCAACCGGCCCTGTTCCAGTACGTATTGCCGGGTCATCTGCGCAGCTATCTGATGATTGTGGGTCATCAAAATCAATGTCAGGCCCAATTCGCGGTTGAGGCGCAGCAGCAGGTCGCTCACCCGCTGCCCAGTGCTTTCATCAAGGTTCCCCGTCGGTTCGTCAGCCAGCAGAATTTGTGGCTGATTGGCCAACGCGCGCGCGATAGCCAGCCGTTGCTGCTCGCCGCCCGAAAGCTGGGACGGCCTATGGCTGGCGCGCTCGGCGATGCCCACTGCTTCCAGCAGGGCCATGGCCTGCGCCTGGCAAGGCAGTGTGCGTTTCGCTTTGATCCACATGGGCATCATCACGTTTTCCAGGGCGGAAAAATCCATCAGAAGATGATGAAACTGAAATACGAATCCAATAGTCTCGTTGCGGAATTGCGCGCAGCTGTCTCCGTTCAGACTGGAGACTTCCAAACCGCCGATGGTAATCGAGCCTTTCCCCGCACGATCCAGCGCACCAATCAAATGGAGCAAGGTGCTTTTACCCGCTCCGGAGGCGCCCATCACCGAT
>JAPUIH010000078.1 GCA_027297205.1 SAR324 cluster bacterium
TCCTGCTGAGCCGGTTTGCATTACCCGTAAATCAAATTGCCGGTTCCCCCTGATCCCCTCAGTAAGGCCGCGCCGTTGAGCCTCCTTTCCACCAGTCCTTTTTCGCCCTTGCTGGGTGTGGTGTTGATTCCTCTCTCGCTCCTGTACGGAGCCGCCGTGCGGCTGTGGCTGGCGCTGTACCGCGTGGGGATCCTGCGATCCCGCCGCGCCGCTGCGCCGGTCATATCCGTGGGAAACCTCACCGTGGGAGGCAGCGGAAAGTCTCCCGTGGTGGAATACCTGCTGCGCGAGGCGAAAAAGGCGGGCGTCAGCGCGGTTTCCATTAGCCGGGGCTACGGACGGAAATCCCGTGCGGGACTGCTGCGAGTGCGTATGAACGATCGCGTGCCGGCCAGCCCGGAGGTGATGGGAGACGAGCCGTACATGTTGGCCTGGCGCAATCCCGCGCATGCCGTCTATGTGGGGCGGAACCGGGTTCAGGCCGCGCGGTTGGCTGAAGCGGTTGACCGGCCGCAATTGATCGTGCTGGATGATGGGTATCAGCATCTGCGGCTGGCGCGGGACCTGAACGTACTGTTGATCGATGCGGAACGGGGTCTGGGAAATGGGCACCTGCTGCCCTGGGGTGTGCTGCGGGAACCCTTGTCCGCCCTGGAGCGCGCCGATGTGGTGCTGCTCACCAAATCAAGCCTGGGGGAGGCGGAGGCCCAAGCACGGCGGCTGGTCGCGCGCCAGCGGCGCGAGCTGCCCGTGTTCAGTTGCGATTACCGGGCCAGCAGGCTGACGCGGCTGGACGGGAAGCAGGCCCTGCCACTTTCGGCTCTGCAAGGTCAGGCCGTCTCCCTGATCTGCGCCATTGCGCAGCCGGAGGGCTTTTCTAAGGTGGCGCAGGGCCTGGGGGCGACCGTGGAGGGCGTCCACGCCTTCCGTGATCATCATCCCTACGGGCCGCGGGACCTGGCGTGGCTGGACGGGCAATTGGCCGCCGTGAACGGGAACTGGCCCTGCTGGCTGACCACCGACAAGGATGCGGTGAAGCTGCGGGGGCGCTTGCAGCAATCCGAACGGCTATGGGTGCTGGAAATGGAGGTCATTCCGGAGCCCGCGGCCGCGGCATTTTTCTTTGATTTCCTTTCGGGCTTGCAGCTAAGATAATTGCTGACTAAGAACGGAATCTCCGCAGCATGAAACGCGGTCCAGGCCGCCCCCCGCGCACCCGATGACTGTCCTGCAAGTACTCAAATTTCCCAACCCGGTGCTCAAACGCAAGTCCGCTCTCGTAACACAATTTGATGCGGCGTTGCGCGAACTGGCGGAGGCGATGCTGGAAACCATGTATGTGGAAGGTGGAATTGGCCTGGCGGCGGTGCAGGTGGGCCAATTAAAGCGGATGATTGTGGTGGATGCCCGTGACGGCGTGGGGGAAGATGAAGCTGAGCGGCGCAACCCGTACTTTTACGTCAACCCGCTAATTTTGGAGAGCGAGGGCGAGACGGTGTCCGAGGAAGGATGTTTGAGTGTGGTCGAATTCACCGCGGATATTACACGGGCGGAAAAGGTGTTGCTGGAATATGAAGATCTAGCCGGAGAGACTCATCAGGAAGCTCTGGAAGGCATCAAAGCGATCTGCGTCCAGCACGAAATTGACCACACCAAAGGCAAACTGTTCATCGATCATTTGCCGCTGATAAAGCGGCAGATGGTGAAAAAACGGCTGGCCAAACTGGCCCGTAGCGCCTAAGACTGCGCACCATGGGAACGCATTGCGCGGTTGCCCACAATCCTTAACATCCAACGGAATTCCCTATGAGGCTTGTTCCGGCCACTATATATGGTTGGACGCCATGGGTGGTGCTAGGCTTGCTGCTTGCCGCATGGCCGCCCGCCACCGCGGCGCAGAATGCTATATCCTATGGGCGGGCCCGGGTTGAGCTGGGCGGCCAAACCTTCGTAGTCGATTTGGCGGCATCCTCGGCCGCCCAATCTCTTGGGCTCGGGGGGAGGGCCCATCTGGGGCCCCAGGATGGAATGCTGTTCGTTTATTTTGACAAAGAACGCCGCAGCTTCTGGATGAAAGGGATGGTCATTCCAATTGATATAATCTGGCTGGACGACAACCGCATTATTCACATCGAACATGGGGTGCCGCCGCCCGTGCCGGGTACACCCCTCCAAAAACTGCCCACCTATGCCGCGCCCGATCCGGCCAATGGGGTACTGGAAATCGCGGCGGGACGCGCCGCGCAATTGGGTGTGCGGGTGGGTGACAGCGCCCAGATATCCATCGACTATTGGGCTTGGGACTCTTCTTGGAAAGCACAACGCATAAGCAATCGCTGAAGGGCGCCTTCATCACCCTTGAGGGTATCGACGGTTGTGGAAAGACCACGCAGGCCAAACTGCTGGCCGAAAGGCTACGCCAGCTTGGAACTCTTTTGGTGGAAACCCGCGAGCCGGGAGGTACGGCGGTGGGCCGGGCCTTGCGTCAGGTGCTGCTCGATCCGGACAACCTCGATCTTGCTCCTGAAACAGAACTGCTGTTGTTTCTGGCGGACCGCTTGCAACATCTGGTGGAATTAATCAAGCCCGCCCTGGCCAGGGGAGACACGGTGATCTGCGACCGCTTCCACGATTCCACCGTGGCATTTCAAAAATTCGGGAGACAGTTGGACTTTTCCACGGTGGAATCCGTGGTGCGTAATAAGATCGAGCCCGCCACTCCAGACCTCACCTTCTGGATGGACCTGACGCCCTGCCTGGCGCGGGAGCGCATCCGGGTCCGCCATAAGGTATCAGGCAGAGACGGGGCTCCGGAGGATGCCGAGGCGACACGGCTGGAGAACGAGGCCGAAGCCTTTCATAAGCGGGTGCAAAACGGCTATGAAGTATTGTACGGGACGTATCCGCAACGCATTGTAAAAATCGATGCCGCTGCCGGAATCGGCGAGGTTGCGGAACAAGTGTGGGCCCTGCTCACGGAGCGCTTCGATGTTCCTTGACGCCATAGTGGGTCAGGAGGCCGCCGTTGCGGCGTTGCGGCAAATGTTGGCCGCGGGCCGGGTACCGTCGGCACTGCTCTTCCTGGGACCGCATCACGTCGGCAAGCGCACAACGGCCCTGGCCCTGGCCAGGGCCCTCAACTGCCGCCGCAATGACGGCACGGCCTGTGGTGTCTGTCCCGCTTGCCGGAAAATCGACGCGGGCGTGCACCCAGATGTGGACGTGGTCGTGCCGGACGGGCAGTTCATCAAAATCGGACAGGTGCGGGAGGTATCGAACAGGCTGGGGCTGATTCCCCGGGAGGCCAGAAAACGGGTGGTCGTGCTGGCGCGGGCGGAGCGGATGAACCCTCCCGCCGCCCATGCCTTTCTAAAAACCCTTGAAGAGCCGCCCGTGGATACGCTGATCGTGCTCTGCGCTGCCTCGGCCGCCGAATTGTTCGACACCATCACTTCCCGTTGCCTGCCCCTGCGCTTTGGGTTGCTGCCCGATCCCGCAGTGCGCTCGCTGCTGGGGGATAGCAATGGCTTGAGTGCCGAAGTGCTGGAATTCGCGGTGCGCTTCGCCCGTGGGCGCGCCAGGCAAGAACTGCGGGAACGGGCAGGGCAATGGCTGTTGATCCGCGAGGAACTGATTGCGGCATTGGCCCGGCCAGAAGGGCAGGATTTCGCGGAGTTGACGGATAAGTCCGCCAAGTGGACGGCCACCGAAGACTGGCGCTTCGTGCTGCAATGGCTGGAAACCTGGTTTCGGGACCTGGCGGTGCTGGGCGGTGGAACGGGGAGTGCGTCGTTGATCAATCTGGATAGAGAAGAGGCTCTGTGGGCAGCCCAGGGTCACTTTCCCCCCCATGTGGCGGAAAGCTGCTACAGGCAGGTACTGGCGGCGAGGGCAGGCATGTTACTCAATGCGAACAAAGCACTGGCTCTTGACGCGCTATGGATGGGATGCAGGGAAGCGGTACGAAACAGAACGGGAGGGATATTATGATGAACCGATTTTTGCACAGGCTCCCAGAATCGGGCAGGTACTGGATAATGCTGCTATACGGAGCAGCGCTGCTAACAGGTTTGCCGCCCCTGGTTGGCTGGACTGCAGGGGAGTTGCATGCGGAACCGACGCGGGTGGAACAGGGCAAAATCGAGGAGCAGGCCCTGGAGGCCTTCCGCAATATTATCGGATTGTGGCAGGAGGAACTCTACTTTGATCTCTACGATTTCGGCATGGAGACCACCAAGACTCGCATCAGCCGCGAGGATTTCGCCCAGCGCATGGTGGAGCTAAGCTGGGTGCCCGCCGGCGAACTTAATGCAAAATTCCTCAACGCCGAGTTCCGCTTCCGCACCGTGGTGTATGTGAGTGCCCGGGTGCGGTATCGCCACAAATTTAATCCAACGGGGGTCTTCACCAAGGATCATACCTTCATGTTGCTGGAAGAAGCTGGAATCTGGCACATTGACTTGATCCGTCTGATACGTGCGCCCTTCGCCTGATCCATTCCTTGGGCGCGGTGCCTCGTACGCATTGACAGTACGGGGGGCAATGGCCACAATGGGCATTATTTTACAGGCTGGGCCTTCCCTTTTGGGGAATGTGCCGGCAACGAAAACCGCTTTTCCCGACGAGGAAGCATGGAACCAGGCAGTATGTCCTTCGTGTTTATGATCTACACTGCTGCGGTGATCGTGGGTGTGGTCGCCGTGGGGGCATTGGTGGGCTTTTTCAGCCGCGCCAAATCCTAATTGGTGATGTCGCGAGGATATCCCACGCTGGCGGAATTTTTTCGGTACTTCCCCAGGCCACGGGAGGGTCTTCCCGCGGCGGATGTGCAGGGCCCGCAGGCGTTACTCCTCCCGCAGCACCTGCAGGGGTTTTTTTAGCAGCACGTCAAGGCTGCTGGCCAGCCCAGCGGCCATGATGACCAAGGACGTACCCCCCCAGGCCGCCAGGTAGGGAAGGGGCATCAGTTCCCACTGACCTTCGAATACGAATCGGACCAGTCCCCAGGACAGGCCCGCCGCCGCAAGCGACCCCACCAAACCGGCAAGCGTTCCAATCAACAGATATTCCGTCGCGAGCACCCGCGCCACGGCATGGCGCGTGGCGCCCAAAGTCTTGAAGAGCACCGCCTCGCGGATGCGCTCATATTTTGTGGTGCCGATAGCGCCCATCAGAATCACCAGCCCTACCGCAATACAGAAGACAGCCATAAATTGAATTACCGTGCCGATGCGGTCGATGATTTCCTGAATGCTGCGCAGAATCGCCGCTATGTCGATCACGGAGACATTGGGCAGCCGCATCACCAGTTTGCGTTGCAAGTCGGCTTGCCGCTCCGGTCCTTCCACCCGGACGGCGGCAACGAACATTTGGGGTGCCTTTTCCAGCGCTCCGGGCAGAAACACGAATGAAAAGTTGGCCCTGCGGTTCGTCCAGTCGATATGCCGGACGCTGGTGATGGTGGCGTGCACAGGAATGCCCTGGATGTCCACGGTTACCGTATCGCCGGGACCCAGCCCGGTGGCATCGGCCCACCACTCCGCGATGGACACTTGGGCGCCCGCCACCGCAGGGTCGCGCTCAAAGCGTCCTTCAATCAGGCTCTCCCCGTCGGCCAGGGCACCGCGGTAAGTAAAGGCGAATTCAAAGCCCAGAATACGCCGCAGTTCGGGATTGGCAATTTTGTCCAGTTGCAGCCGCTCCCCGTTGAGCGCACGCATGCGGCCTCGCACCACGGGAATCATTTCGATGCCCTGCGCACCGGTTTCCGCGAGCAGCGTGCCCACCTCTTCCCGCTGGGATTTTTGGATGTCGATAAGAAAAAGGTTTGGTTGCCGCTCGGGTGGATTGGCGGTGACTTGGCGCAGCAGATCATGCTGAATTAGAAAGACCGCTAGCACAAGCAGCACCCCCAACCCCAGGGAAACGACAATTGCGGAAGTCTGGTTTCCTGGCCGGTACAGGCTGGCCAGCCCTTGCTTCCAGACAAATGAGGCCGGCTTGGGGAGCCGCCGCAGCAGCAGCAGCGCGCCCCAGGCGGCGAATTGCAAGACCAGAAACGTGGCCACCAGGCCACCCAGGGCGATGGCGGTGAGCTTGCTCGCGCCCAGCTGCCATACCGCCAGCCCACCCACCAGCACCAATGCCGAAACCACGGACAACACCGTGTGGCGGAGCCGCGCCGCCGGAGCGGCTTCCACCTGCCTCCGGAAGACACGGGCGGGCCTGACCCGGCGCACCAGCAGCAACGGCGGGAGTGCGAACCATAAGGTGGTGATCAGCCCCAGCAGCACCCCTTCCAGAGCCGCCTGCAAGGAAATGGCCGGTGCGAAGGTGGTGGGCAGAAATGGTGATAGCATATCCAGCAGCACTATTTGTGCGCCCAGCCCGATCGCTGCGCCAGCAAAACTGCCCGCCAGGCCCAGCGCCATGGATTGCAGCAGGTACACAGCAAACAGATGGCGTGAAGTGGCCCCTAGGCATTTCAGAATGGCCAGGGTGTCCATCTTCTGGCCGAGAAAGGAGCGGATGGCGCCCGACACGCCGATTCCTCCCAGCATCAAGGCGGCCAGACCGACCAGTTTCAGATAGTCGGTCAGCCGGTCCAGGAATCTGCGTACCCGCGGCTGAGACTCGTCATAGGCACGGATGCGGGCCGACCGGCCCGGCAGGTTTTCCTTCAGTTCCCGCGCCACGGCCAGCGGATCGAAGGGTGGAGGCAGCTTTACCAATGCCTGGTAATGCACGTGGCTGGTGGGCTGAATCAGGCCCGTGGCCCGCCCCCCGGCATCGGTCATCAGGACTTGCGGCCCCAGGGCCAGGAACTGAACCGGCCGGTCCGGCTCCCGTTTGATGACGCCGGCGATCCGGAACTCACGCTCTCCAATGCGCAGCCGCTCTCCCACGCGTACTCCGAGTTGGGTGAGCGCCACGGGATGCACGAGCACCGTGTCGTCCCGCAGCAACTCCCGCAAGGAACGTCCGGAACGGGTCTCCACCTCGCCGTAGAAGGGATAACCCTTTCCCACCGCCCTCACATCCACCAGGTGTGCGCGCTCGCCAGGCAGCACCAGGGCCATGGCGGCAAATCCGGTGTTGTAGGTAACCTCCGCCCCGCGCGATTCCAGCCGGCGCAGGGCTTCCCGTTCCGCGGAATCGAATGTGCGGTGGCTGGACAAGGACAAATCGGAGGCCATCAGTGAGCGCGCCTCCACGCGGATGGCTTCCTCCATGCCGTAGCTGAAAGATTTGACGGCGACCAGCCCGCCCACGCCCGCGGCGATGCTGAGTACAAACAGCAGTTGCCGCTTCCAGGAGGCCCGGGTTTCCCGCCACAGCATGGCCCAGATAAAGCGGCTCATGACCTTGCCTCCTGGCGGCCCATGGGTTTCGCTTGCGTGCTGTCGCCCACCACCCGCCCGTCGCGCAGGGTGATGATGCGTTCCGCCGCTCCAGCAATCTCAGGATCGTGGGTGACGAGCATCATAGTGGTCTGCTGCTCCCGGTGAAGGGACTTCAACAGCTCGATAATTCTTCCCCCCGTGCCGCTGTCCAGGTTGCCCGTGGGCTCGTCCGCCAGCAACACGCTGGGATTGCAGGCAAAAGCCCTGGCAATGGCCACCCGCTGTTGCTCCCCGCCGGACAGCTGTGCCGGGTAGTGGCCGCCCCGCGCTTCCAGCCCCACCATTTCGAGCAATTCCAGCCCCCGCGTCCGCGGCGTGGGCAATCCGCGGATTTCCATAGGAACAACGATATTTTCCAGACCGGTCAGCGTGGAGATGAGCTGGAAGGATTGGAAAACGAAGCCAATGGCCTGACTGCGAAAGCGCGCCAGTTGGTCCTCGTTTAGTTGGGTAAGGGTCTGACCGTCGACCCGAATTTCACCGCCGGAGGGATCGTCCAGTCCCGCGATCAAGCCCAGCAGAGTGGACTTGCCACTTCCCGAAGGGCCCATCACTGCCACGAACTGGCCGCGATCGATGGTCAGGTCCAGCGGATGGAGCACAGTCAACGGCTGCCCTCCGCTGGAGAGCACTTTGCTGACTTGGCTGAGAACAATCATGGACGAGGCTCATGGCCCGCGGGGGTTGGCCAGGCAACCGGAAATGCAGTGTGCAGCGGCGCCTCGGGAGGCTGCGGTGCGCGGATTTTTCCTGGGAAAATCAACCCTGTGCTTGCTTGCTGGGTGTGCTTGCCTGCTGGAGCAAATCCTGGGCTCGTTTCTCCCCGCGTTCCCTGGATTTCTCCATGGAGGCCTCGGTCTGCGCCCCCAGCCCGTCGGAGACCCGGTTCATGAAATTGAACAGGGAGACCACCATCACGATGTCCATGATGCCAATATCGTCGAATCCGGCAGCCCGCAGGGGTTCCAGGTCTTGCTCGCCAACTTCCCCTGGCCTGCCGTTGAGCTTGACCGCGTACTCCAGCATGGCCCGTTCCACAGGTTCCAAGTCGGCTTGGGTGTAGTCCTGCTCCAGGTGATAAACCAGCAGGTCGTCCCTGGTGATGGCACGGAGATACTCTCCGTGAACGAGCATTCAGTAGTAACATCCGTTGATCTTGGACACCAGGGTGGCGATCATCTCCTCCCGCCGCCGTCCCAGGGAGGATCCGCCGAACGAGATAATGGAATTGAGCTCCTTGACCCCGCGCATCAGGGCGGGATTGAGGCTAAACAGCTTCATCACGGGTGATAGGCGTCCGCCTCGCGCCTCCATGATCGCCTCGTACAATTCCTTCAGTTCTCCTTCAGCCTCCGCGGGCTCAATCTCCTTGATGTAACTCATTTCATCCTGTGTGTTTCAAATCGTAACCGCCCTCGGGAAAGAGCAGGTGCATAGCCGTGGCGACCCGCGCGGCGGGTCTAATAAATCAATAACGACACCTTCAGGGCAGGCAACAGTCTAACGTGACCTCCCAGGGTCGGCAAGCGAAAGCAGCCGCCGAAAATTCACGGCCCGGATGCGCCCGTCAACCCTGTGACCCGCGGCCCCATCTTCGAAATGTGGTTGCGCCACGGCATTTTGCAGCGCCAACGTAGCTATGTTAGGGTGCCCCTTCCAATTCCGAGGCTTGAAAGGCGGTTTGATGGATCTTAAGGCTGCGATCGATTCCATCTGGGAATGCACCAATCAGGGCATTTATTATCCCCCGGAATGGAAAGGCAAACTCAGCGTGGAGGAAGGCTACCGGGTTCAGTTGGGCCTGCTGGATCGTTACCTTGACACAGGCGAGCGCCATGCCGGATGGAAGGTGGGATTGACAGCCAAAGCCATTCAGGAGCAGATCGGATTTCACGAGCCTGTGTTCGGATTCCTGCTGGAACGCGATCGGCGCACATCGGGCGTGGTGATCAGCAGCGAGGAGTTGGTGGCGCCCAGTTTCGAGATCGAGCTATGCTTGACCGTCGGCAAGAGCCTGCAAGGCCCCAAAGTTTCCTTGCAAGAGGCCAATGCGGCAGTCACGGTTGTGCAGCCGGCCTTTGAAATTGTGGAAATGCGGGGGGACTTTACGGCCGATTTCTCGCTGGCCCTGGCCGACAATGTGCAGCAGAAGTTTTACGTGACGGGCGAGCCAGTACCGGTGGATGGAGCGCAAGCCGACTTGAGCCAAGCCACGGTGGAAATTTTCATCAATGGAGAGCGGGTGGACGCCGCCTCCGGCAGCAATGTCATGGGCGGGCCTGCCGCCTCGGTGGCTTGGCTGGCCAACCGGCTGGCGGACTTCGGAAGGGGTCTCGAGGAAGGTGTGTGCATCATGTCCGGCTCCTTCACCCGGCAGTATCCCATTGCTCAGGGGGACGTGATCGAGGCCAGCTTCGACCCCTACGGTAAAGTTTCAGCGGAATTTTCGTAAGCGCCGGTCTCATTGCCGGCGCGTAAAGCTTGACTTACTTAATCCCCGCGAGGACGCCATGAAGATAGCGGAAGCCCTTGACATCATGTGGAGCGCCAATCAGCAGGGCGATCATTTTCCCGATGCGCTGCGCGGTAAGCTGTCCCTGGACGAAGGCTGCGCTGTGCAGTTGGGCATGCTGGCCCGGCGGGTGGAAGGGGGCGAAACACAAGCAGGCTGGAAAATCGGGTTGACTTCTCCCGCGGTGCGTGAGGTATTCGGCGCGGACGCCCCCGTCTTCGGTTACCTGTTGGAGCGCGGCATTTACCCAGCCGGCCATGCATTCGACTTCGATGCCATGCAGGTGCCTTGTGTGGAATCCGAACTCTGCATCACCATGGGCTCGCACCTGCAGGGCCCCGGGATCACTCGGGATGCCGTACTGGATGCTCTGGCCTCCGTGGCGCCTTCGTACGAAATTCTGGAGCGGCGCGCCGACTTGCGGGCGGACCTCGCCCTGGGTATCGCGGACAATGTCTTGCAAATGGGGTTCGTGACTGGCCAGGATGTCAAGCCCTTTCCCAGGGAACTGGACCTGTCCGGGATTGAGGCCGAAATTCTCACCAATGACCAGACTTTTCTGAAATGCGTGAGCAGGGACGTGATCGAGAATCAACTTGACTCTATTGCCTGGCTGGCAAACAAGCTGGCCGAGTTTGGCAAGAGCGTCGAGGCGGGCCAGCGCATCATGAGCGGCTCCTACTACCCGCCCAATCCGGTCAACAAGGGCGAGCAGTGGAACACCAGTTTTTCCGGCGTGGGTCAGGTGGCGGTATCGTTCGTCTAGGCCGCGGCCCAGCTTGCGGGATTCCATTCGCCGCAGCCTGTTAGACCCTGCTCTCCCGATTGTCGAAAAACTTGCGCAGGGCATCTCCCAACATATTGAAGGACAGCACCGTCAGAAACATGACCAGCGCTGGGATGAAGCTCACATGCGGCGCTTCGCCCAACAACTCCCGCCCGTCGCTGATCATGCTGCCCCAGCTGGGTGCGGGTTGGGACACCCCCAAGTCCTAGAAACCTTAGCACCCCTTCCAGCACAATCACGATGGCGACGATGATAAAACTGTAGGCCAGCACCGGCAGCAGCACGTTTGGCAGAATCTCCCGTAGCAGGATGCGCACGTGGCCGGCCCCCAAAGCCCGTGGGGCCTTTTCCGCGATTGCGCCCTCTGCTATGGTGTCACAATTCAACCCGGCCAAGCCGATACCGTGAGCATGTTTCCTTGTTGCACAACAAGGGAGAAGGCGCGGCCACGTTATGTTCTGGAGTTTCCATGCCGGTAATTGAAAAGGCCGAACTGGAGGGGTTCGTTGGGGATGTCTTCCGTTCCGCGGGGTATGCGAGCGAAGAAGCCGGGCTGATCTCCCGGCTGATGGTTGCCGCAAATTTATGTGGGCACGACTCCCACGGGGTCCGCCAGATTCCCACCTACCTGAAGCGCATCGGAGAAAAGCAGATCGTGCCTAACGCGCCCATCACCGTGCTGCGGGAATCGCCCACCACCGTCCTCTTGGATGCAAACCGCGCCCTGGGGCATGTGGCCGCTGCGCGGGCCCTGGAAATGGGAGTGGCCAAGGCCAGGGAAGTAAAGGTGAGCGTGGCGGCGGTGCGCAACCTTAATCATATCGGGCGGGTGGGAGCTTATCCGGAGATGGCCGCGGAGCAGGGCATGATCTGCCTGGCCTTCGTCCAGGGTCACATACGCTCGGTCGCGCCGTTTGGAGGGCTGGATAAGAAGCTGGCCACCAACCCCTTCAGCGCGGCCTTTCCCAATCCGGGGGGTGCGCCCATCCTGTTGGATTTTGCCTCTTCCGTGGTTGCCGCCAACAAGATCCATCAGGCCTACGACCGGGGCGTGGAAACCGGAGAGGGCTGGATCATGGACGAGCGGGGCAATCCCGTCCGGGACCCTGCGTTGTTCGTGGAGGGCAAGGCGGCCATGCTGCCCCTGGGGGGCGGGCGCGGTCACAAGGGCTACGCCCTTTCGGTGGTGACGGACATTATTGCCGGGGTGCTCTCCGGCGCGGGGGCGGCCCATACCGAGCGGGAGATCGCCAACAACAGCACCTTGCTGATCACTCTTGATCCCGAGGCGTTCCTGCCCAGGAAAGAGTATGAGCGCCAGGTGGGCGAACTGGTGGATTATCTGCGCGCAACGGCCACCCGCCCCGGCGATCCGCCGGTGATGATCCCTGGAGAGTTCGAGGAAAACCATCGCCGGGAGCGGGAGGCCCACGGCATTCCGATCGAAGAGCCGGTTTGGAATCATATTCAGGAAGCCGTTGCAGAATTGCAGGTAGCCCTGCCCGTGCCGCGCTCCGCTTGATGCCGTCCGCCGGGAAACCTCCAGGAGCATAAGGAACCCCATGCCGAGATTTTCCGCTCAGAGCCTGCGAGATGTGGCGCAGGGCATTTTTCAAGCCAAGGGTTTTGCGGAGGCAGACGCCGGGACGATCGCGAAGCTGCTGGTTTCCAGCAATTTGCGCGGTCACGATTCCCACGGTTTCCGCGTCATACCCGCCTATCTGAAGCGGATCGACGAAGGAGCCATCGTGCCCAGCGGGCAGGTATCCATTGAGTACGAGACGCCCACCACAGCCATTTTGAGTGGCCACCGCACCCTGGGGCATGTGGCCGCCTCGCGTGCGGTGGAAGTGGTGCTGGAAAAGGCCAGGGCAATGAAGGTGAGCGCCGTGGGTGTGCGCGAGCTGGAGCATGTGGGGCGCATCGGCGCCTACCCGGAAATGATTGCCGAGGCGGGCATGGTGGGGCTTGCCTATGTGAATGCCCAGGGCTGGGGCCGCCTGGTCACCGCCTTTGGCGGTGTGGAGCGCCGCCTGGGCACCAATCCTATTGCCGTGGGCCTGCCCAATCCCCTCGGCGCTCCGATTCTACTCGACTATGCAACTTCCACCGTGGCCGCCAACAAGGTGCGTCTGGCCGATGAAAGGGGTGTGGATTCGGGAGAAGGGTGGATTGTGGACGGGGAGGGCCGGCCCACCCGCGCGCCGCAGGACTTTCTGAACGGATTGGGGATGCTGCTGCCCTTCGGGGCGGAGCATGGCTATAAGGGTTACGCCCTTGGGGTGATGGTGGATATTCTGGGTGGTGTGCTGGCGGGTGGAGGAAGCGCGGCGGCGCATCGCGAGCACCTGGACAATGGCACGTTCCTCATCGCCATCGATCCCGAGGCCTTTATCGCCAAGGAAGAGTACGATGCGCAGGTCACGGGATTGGTGAAATATCTGCGCGCCACCCGGCCCCTGCCTGGCGCACCGGCTGTGATGATTCCCGGCGAGTACGAGGAGCAACACCGCCTGCGCCGCGAAGTGGAGGGCATCGAAATCGAGGCTGGTGTCTGGGAGGAGGTCGCCGCGGCGTCCACGGAACTTGGTGTGGAGCTTCCGGAATCCCTGGACTGAGGCTGGGGGATGACCTTTGCGCAGCCCATTTACCTGTGGCGGTGCGATCCAACTGAAGAGTGATTCACAATGAACGTTCGCATTCTGAAAATATCCGGTAATTCACCAACGAGCCGCCAGCGCAGGCTTGAGCAGGCACAGGCATGGATGGAGCGGCACGGCTGGCGGTTGATGGACTATTCGGAAGAGTTGGGCAGCGCCGCCTTTGAGCGCGATGCGAACGCGTCTGCACTGGGATTGTTCAACCCCACCCGTTGGCTGCCCGGACCGGGGGGATTGAGGCCGGGAGGGTCGCTGCGCGCATTGCTCGCTTCGCCCCGCCGCCTGCTGTTCAGTCTGACAGTGATAGTGGTGGTGGCCGCGGCCTTCGTGCTGCTGCTGAATTACTCCCAGTTCAAAAGCTCCAATGCGGCAAACGCCCAGCAACAAGGCGAAAGCTGGCTTTACGTGAGCGTGGAATCGCTCAATATCAGGGCGGAGCCCAAGCCCAATGCCCAGATTGTAGGGGCGTTCTACCTTAACCAGAGGGTATTGGTCACCGGGCGTAAAAAAGGTTGGGCACGGGTCGTAAAGCCCGAATGGGGCTACGTTGCCGCCAGGTATCTGCAAGAGCACCCAGCCCAGTAGCGCCCCAGGGCGGTGCGATCTCGATTCATCAATGCGAACGGTCCGTGCATGCGTGTGACCCTGTTGGGAACCGGTTGTCCCATTGCCGACGAACACCGCTATGGCCCCTCGGCCCTGGTCGAGGCGGGAGAGGAAAGCTGGCTGGTGGATTGCGGCAGCGGCGTCACCCAGCGTCTGCTGGCCCACGGTTCTTCGGGGGCACGCATCACCGGGTTGCTTCTTACCCATCTTCATTCGGATCATACGGTGGACTTCATCCAGTTGCTCATCTCGGGTTGGCATCAGGGCCGTCAAGGACCCCTGCGCGTCTATGGGCCGGCGCGCACGAAAGCCTTCTTCGAGGGGCTGCTGGAAGCCTGGCAGCCGGAATTTCGCCAGCGGCTGGCCCATGAGTTGCGGCCCCCGCAAGGACTGGAAGTGGAAATCGAAGAAATTGACGGAAACTGGACATTGCAGACCCCCGAACTGCGCATCGGCAATACCGAAGTACGCCATCAGCCCATCCCTCAGTCCTTTGGCTTTCGCTTTGACAATGAGGACGGCAGCGCGGTGATTTCTGGGGATACAGCCTACTGTCCGGAGCTGATCGAGCTGGCACTAGACACTGACCTGCTGGTGCACGAGGCCTATGTGCACTGGGCCCAGCAAGAACGGAACCGAATATCGGGCCGGGACCCGCAGGGTTCGGAAAACGTGCGGGCCTACCACACCACCACGGAGGAGGTGGGTCTTGTAGCGCGGAACGCCGGGGCGAAGAATCTTGTGCTTACACATTTCGTCCCCACCATCTTCGACCGGGAACGCGTGGTGGCCGACGTGCGGAAAAACTACTCGGGCGGACTGTTTGTCGGAGAGGACCTGATGTGCTGGGAAATTCGCGGAAGTGTCACCAGCCTGCTCAGGAGCGGTGTGCGGGGTCATCCCTAGGCGCGCCGCCGCTTCGGCACGTGCCGTCCTCCCCGTTTCACACCAAATCGCCGCTTGCGCAATTGGTTCAGGCTGGGGTCGAGCTTAACGGCGCGCTCGAAATCGTCCAAAGCGCGGTAAGGATCGCCCAGCTTGCGCCAAGCCAGGCTGCGGGCGTCATAGGCGCGGGCAAAATTCGGCTCCAGCCGGATGGCGATATCCAGGTCTTCGATAGCCTGCTCGTATTCACCGAGGCGGTTGTAGGCGGAACCCCGGTTGTTGTAGGCCGGCGCGTGACGGGGATCGATGCGGATGGCCAGGCCGTAATCGGCGATGGCCCGTTCGATCTGCCCGAGCCGGTTGTATACGGTGCCGCGATTGCTGGCGGCGCTGGCGTAGTGCGGATTGAGCCCCAGGGCGGCGTCGAAATCGGCTATGGCCTGGGCGTACCTGCCCAGTTTGTTTTGGGTGGAACCGCGGTTGTTGTAAGCGGCGGCATCCTTGGGGTCCAGGCGGATCGCCTGGTCCAGGTCCGCGATGGCCCGTTCGAAATTCCCTTGCCGGATGAACAGCGAGCTTCGGTTTACATAAGGTGAGGCGGCCTTTGGATCAAGCGCGATCGCCCGGTCCAAGTCCTGCGCCGCGGGCAGCACCCTGCCCAGGGTGAGGTAGGCCGCGCCCCTGGCGTCATAGGCGCGGGCCAGCTTGTCATCGGCCTTTAGGCTCTCGTCATAGGCGGATATGGCCTCTTCCATACGGCCCTTGCCTGCCAGCCTCAGGCCGCGGTTGTAATGCCCCTTGGCGCTATTGAACAGGTGCTTCAGCATTAGCTTCCTGACCGGGATCTACCACACGAATATGTAAAACGCGTCGGCGAAGTCTCTTGTTGCGGTTAGTATTCGCGCATTAATCGTTCCGCGAACTCTCGATGAATTCAAGCCGAATCGTGGGTGCGGCGATAGCTCTCCGCGGCGGCAGGCCGTGGGGCTGGCGCTTGAGCGGCGATTGCAAAAGCGCCTCCCGGCTGGTATGACTTGCACAACTGGAACTCCACCTGATCCATCCCTGGAGATGGTGCCGGGCGCTGGCCCGCCGGCATCTTTCCAACTGCTTGACCGCACCGTACGAAAGCGGATGGGACTCAATATCAAATTCAAATCCGGTTTTTATGGAAGCGAAAGCGACGACGAACGCGATTACCGATAAAATGCTCTGGGAAAAGGACGGGGCTATCGGTTGGATGACCTTCAACCAGCCCGAACGCCACAACGCCGTGAGCTACGAGATGTGGCAGGCCATCCCGGATATTCTGAACGAGTTCGAGCAGGACAACGAAATTCGGGTGGTGGTGTTAAAGGGCGCCGGTGAGCGCGCGTTTATCTCGGGCGCGGATATTTCCCAGTTCGAAAAGAACCGTTCCTCCGAGGAAAGCACAGCCATCTACAATGCCGCCACGGAAAAGGCCACCAAGACACTGGAGGTTTTTCCCAAACCGACCATCGCGATGATCAACGGTTACTGCATCGGCGGAGGCTGTTCGGTCGCCATCAGCTGTGACCTGCGAATTGCAGCGGATTTTTCCACCTTCGGCGTTCCCGCGGCCAAACTGGGCCTGGGTTATGGCTACGGCGGGGTCAAGAAACTGATCGACTTGGTGGGCCCGTCCCACACCAAAGAGATATTCTATACGGCCCGTCAGTTCAGCGCCGAAGAAGCCCAGTTGATGGGGCTGGTGAACCGTGTGGTGCCCAAGGAGCAGTTGGAATCCTACGTGCGCGAGTATGCCGGCACAATTGGCGGCAACGCCCCCATGACCATCAGCACTCTTAAGGCCACGGTGGCGGAAGCCATGAAAGATGCGGACAAGCGCGACCTGGAAAAAATCAGCAAGATGATTACCGCCTGTTTCGCCAGTGAGGACTACAAGGAGGGCCGCGCGGCGTTCATGGAAAAGCGCAAGCCTAATTTCCAGAACCGCTAGGTGCAACAGCGGCGGACGCGCTGCAGAGGCTTTAAGGCTAGATGCGGGCGCTATTCCTTCCTTGCGGGCGCGTCTGGTTTGAACCCGCGCCCGCCCACGCGCGAAACTTTTAACACCCGCACCTTCCAGCCCACCGCGATACGATTATCCGGATCGGGAATGGCGAACCGTTCCCGCACGGACTTGCCGGGCGGCAAGAAAGTGCCTTTTCCCAGCAGCCAGAGGTTGCGTCCGTAGGATTGTCCCGTGCCGTCGACCAATGCCAGCGCCACCTTCAGGTGTTTCACTGGGAAGGTGCATTTGTTGGTCACTTTCACGCTGACCCAGTCATGATTGTCGAATTCGCCCTGGTGGCCTGTGTAGGACTGAGCGGAGATGTGCAGGCATCCCTTGTGTATATGGGTGCTGCCAAAATTCATGGCGGCGCCAAGCGCCAGAACGGGCAAGATCAGGGCGGCGGCCAATAACGCCGGCACAGTCAGCGCCGCGGTGGCGGTGCGCAATTTTGAATAACGGCCGGCCGTCATGAACGGTTCATGGGATATTCTACTATAGGCAGATAAGGTGCCCCTCACTGGGTGAGAGAGAGGGACTTGCGGCGTCGCCGGAATGAGCCTATGAATATCAAAGACCGCCCGTCAAATCCACCGGCAAGGACGTCGGCATGCCAAAGATTCAACTCCTGCCAGAACGCGTTATCAATATAATCGCTGCCGGAGAGGTGGTGGAGCGGCCGGCCTCCGTTGTTAAGGAGTTGGTGGAAAATGCCCTGGACGCGGAAGCGCGGCAGATCTTTATTACCGTGGGCAACGGGGGCAGGGACCTCATCACCGTGCTGGACAATGGCGCCGGAATGGACGAGGAGGACGTGCGCCATGCAGCGCAGCGCCATGCCACCAGCAAGCTCCGCGACGAGCAAGGGCTGGAAGCCATCGGCTCCCTCGGTTTCCGGGGAGAGGCCTTGGCATCCATCGCGGCGGTGTCCCGCTTCGAGCTGATTTCCTGCAACGACGAGTCGGCCAGCGCGGTGCGTATTGCCCTGGAGGGAGGCCGCGAGCAGTCCGTGGGCAAGGCGGGTTTTCCCAGGGGCACCAAGGTGACGGTGGAAGATCTGTTCTTCAACACCCCCGCCCGGCGTAAGTTTCTCCGTTCCACCTCTACGGAATTCCAGCACATCCAGACCTTTGTTACTCAGGTGGCGTTGGCCCATCCGCGGGTGCATTTTCGGCTCACCCATAACCGCAAGGTGGTCAGCAATCTCACCCCCAGCGAATTCTTGGGCGAAAGAGCTTACCAGTTGTTCGGGGAGGAATTTGCCGAGGGTATGGTGGCAGTGGCGGCGGCCGAGGGCACGGTGGGCTTCGATGGTTTGGTGTCCAGTCCCAGCTACTCCAAATCCAGCCGCCGCTGGCAGTACCTGTTCATCAATGGCCGGCCTATTCGCAACGTGGGAGTGAACCACGGTATCTATCAGGCCTACCGCACGCTGTTGATGAAGGACCGACATCCGGCCTACGTGCTCAACTTAAGGATCGATCCCAGGGAAGTGGACGTTAACGTGCATCCCGCCAAATCCGAGGTGCGTTTACGAAATCCCCAACTCGTGCACACGGTGGTGGCGGACAAGCTCCATAAGGCCTTGCTGGACTCCTCCCGCCGCAGGGCCTTTGCCGGAGGCCAGGCCGATCGGCCCAGCGCCGCGCGGCGGCCCATGCCTGACGCGGCACCAGCCGATGGCCAAGTGGAATTGGCCCTGACGGACGCACAACCGGCCGGGCCTTCGACGGCGGGCTTTCTGCCCATGCCGCGGGCGCAGGAGCTCTGGAGCGCGTCAGCGACTTATCCGGCCGTGAGCGACTCACCTTCCGGCGCAGCGGCAGTGCGGGATTCTGAGGTGCCGGCCTCCAGTGCTCTTCTGGACAATCCTTTCCAGGGCGAGGGGTTCCATTTTCAGCCCTTGAGCGGGAGGGTTGATGCGGCGCTGATTCCCGGCGCCGTGCCCGATACGTCGTGGTCCTCGGCAGTGCTCGGGCAACTGCACCGCACCTATCTGCTGGTACAACGAAAAGAGCAATTGGTGATCGTGGACCAGCACGCGGCCCACGAGAGGATTCTGTTCGAACAATTCCGCAAGCAATTTTACGAGTCGGGGTTGGTCACGGAACGCTACTTACTTCCCCTGACCTTGGAACTAAGCGCGCAAAACGCATTGCTGCTCGAGCAATACCTGCCGCAATGGAACAAGATGGGGTTCGAGATCGAGCCGTTCGGCAAGTCTTCCTATCTGGTGCGGCAGGTGCCCGCCTTGCTCTCCGGCAAGGACGTCAAGCAGCTGATTTTAGAAGTGCTTGACGAGTTGGCTCTATTCGGCCAGAGCGGCAAGCTGGAAGAGGTGATCAACGAAATTCTGGAACGGGTGGCCTGCCACGGAGCGATCCGCGCCGGGATGCATCTCAGTCAGGAAGAAATGGAGGCCCTTGTTGCACAACTGGAACAACTGGACATTAATCTGTATTGCCCTCATGGGCGGCCGGTTTGGGTGGAATTTTCCCTGAGGGAACTTGAGAAGCGCTTCAAGCGAATCGTGTGACCGCGCTCGGGAGGGCCTGTGATCAATCGCCCGCGGCTTTGCTGCTGGGCGTGCTGTCGCCCGCCTTGATGACGATGTTCCGTCCCTGGTCCTTGGCGATGTACAGGCAGTCGTCCGCCGCTTTGATCAGTTCTGCCCCCGAAGTGCCGTCTTCCTCGTAAGTGGACACGCCAAAACTGGCGGACATAACCCCCAGCGGCTGCTGATCGGCCTTGGGCAGCTTGGCCTCCTCAATGGCGCGCCGCACCTTCTCGGCTACAATCGCCGCCATGTCCTTCTTGGTCTCCGGCATCACCAGTACAAATTCTTCCCCGCCATAGCGTGCCGCCAAATCCGAAGCGCGCACCGAGGACGCCAGCAGGCGTGCCACATGCTTGAGCACCTCGTCGCCCATCTGGTGGCCATGGGAATCGTTGTAATGCTTGAAGTTGTCGATATCGAGCATCACCAGCGAACAGGGCTTGCCGGTCTGGCGCGAGTAGTTAATTTGAGTTTCCAGAAACTCGTCGAAATGCTTGCGGTTCGCCAGGCGGGTCAATCCGTCAGTCTGGGCCTGACGCTGGGCCATGTCCATGGTCTGGTGCAGGGTCTCCTCTTTGCGGTGGGACTGCAGCAGGGATTTTACCTTGAACCGCAGGTCGAAGATCGAATAAGGTTTGTCCAAAAAGTCGTTCACCCCCCTTTCCACCGCGATCGAGCGCTCTGCGAAGTCCTGGTAGAGTCCGCTCAGGGCAAGAATGGGGCATGCGTGGCGGCGATTTTGCACCAGGGAGGCGATGATGCGGTGGTTGGACCAGCCGGGGGTGGAAAAATCAGGGTCGACGATTACCAGATCGGGCTTAAAATCCTCATAGTTGTCCAGGAAGTCAAAGGGGTCCTTGGTCGCGTACAAAACCGAATCGGACCACAGGTAGTCGATCACCCCTTTGATGATCAGTTGGTCCATATCGCTCTCATCTGCAATGAAAATTCTGTTGGGACGATCCACGCCCTCTTTTTGAGACCACGGCAAGCGAAGGTGGATCTGACCGGTCTTGCTGTCTCCCAGAAATTGCAGGGAGCCCTGATTCTGTGAAACAACCTTTCTCGCCAGAGGCAGGCCAATCATCAACCCAAATCGTCCCTGCGCCATTGCGTCCGCGGGCTTTAGATTGGAAAAGCTCGCTCCCTGGTAGGAAATCACCAACTGAATCTGTTGGGAGTCTTCGTGTACCCCTCCTACGACACTGATCAGGCTGTTGGTAACGCCGACCATGATCGCCTGTTCCACCAAAAGATTCATCACCAGGTGAATCTGCCGGGTGTCTCCCGTGAGCGTCATCGGCTCTTCCGGCAGGCTCATTTCGATTGTAATGCCTTTTCTCCCGGCCAGGGGACTCAACTCCCCATCGATTTCCCGCAGGATCGCCGTCAGATTGACCTGTTCCAGTTTCACTGTCTGAAAGTTCTTTTGGATTTCGATTAGCTGATTGATGTTGTCGGAGATGGCTTTGATGTAGGTGCTCTGCTCCTGAATGGAGTCGAGATTTTCATGCGCTTGCGGATTGGAGGCGCCATCAATTTGCTGGGACAGCATCTCGGTATATGTAAAAATTTTCCGGATTGGGGCCGTTAATTCTTCGGAAACAATGTTCAAGGTTTCCGATTTCAGCTTGTCGTTGCGTTGTAGTTCCTCGTGGGTGGTCTCCAGGTCAATCAGCGCTTTCTGGATCATTTCGTTTGTTAACGAGATGGCTTGCTCCTGCTCCTTTTGCAGGGAAATGTCCCGAAGCTGAAAGGCCCGGCCCTGAAGGGTGCCATCACTTCCGACGATAGGAGAGGCAGTGGTGTGGAGCACCACCAGCCCCTCCTCGGTTTCCTTTGACCACTCTCCGCGCCAAGGGGCATCGGGTGCCTGGTCCATGTAATCGTCTAAATCGAAATCCTTGACCAGATCCAAAACCTGGACGTTTGCCGCGACTTCTTTGCCCCCCAATTCCTCAAACATGCCCTTCGCGGCGGGGTTGAAGCGTTGCACCACACCATCCACGTCGGTAACCAGCACGGCGTCGTTGCTGGTTTCGATGATTTTGGAGTAGAGCGTGATTTCCTTCAGTGTGTCGCCAATTTCGCCCTCGAGCTTGGATTGGCTGCTTGCCATCTGCCGGGCCTCCAGCACCGCATCCTCATATAGTTTTGCTCGAGCAGAGGTTTCGACCAGCTTTGCGGCCATGATGTGGGAGAATACCATCAGGAATTCGGTGGCCAGCTTTGGGTCGTGTACAGCCTTGGAAGACACGCGGATCAGGCGGGACGGCTGGGAGGTCACCACATCGGCCGATCGGGCCGCTGAGCTGACAACCGCGAACTCTCCCACCACATCCGCTGGTGAATCCAGCTCCAGGATTACTTTCGAGCCGGACATCACGACGACGGCACCATCCAGCAGGAAGTACAAATCGTCATCCGATTCGCCTTCCTTAATAAGAATAGTGCCTTTGGGAACTTCGAGATAAGTGCCTTGTCTTAGAACCTGGCGAAGGGTATTTTTCGCCATGGTGCGGAAATATTTTCCCTTCATGAGGACTGCAAGGGAATTATTCAGCAGTTCCCGGTCCCGGGCGAGTAATATTACTGTCTTTGCCTTCATCGTGAATTGGCTTCCAATTCAGTTCAAGACCAAGCTAGTTTGGAACGTAATATGGCTGGGCAAAAAACTCCACTATCAATTGGAATCGATAGATTGCCCGGTTTCTTTAGAGCAAGGGCTGAAGCGGCGCTACGCGGGGCGCTCTGCATGCCGGCGCTCTGCGCTGTGTCGTATTTTGCTTGACTGACACTTGAGTGGCGCTACGCCTGAATACTCCTCTCTAAACGTGCTACGCCCAAAATGCCTTACCGTCTGTTGGATAATACCGGTTTCCCCGTGCGATTGTGGGGAAAGAATGTGGAGGAGCAGGCGCAACAGCAACTTCGCAACGTGAGCGCTCTTCCCCATCTGTTTCGCCATGTGGCGGCGATGCCGGACGTGCACTATGGCATCGGCGCTACGGTGGGGACGGTATTGGCCAGCACCAACATGGTCATTCCGGCGGCGGTGGGTGTTGATATCGGCTGCGGCGTCAGTGCCGTGCGATTGCCCATGACTCGGGAGTGGCTGATGGATGGTGACCGCAGGCAGCGCATCCGCCGGGGTATCGAACACTCCATTCCCGTGGGATTTGGGCAGCGCACAGAGCGGCAAGTGAGCACCGCCGCCGAAGTTTGGGCGAGGAAGAATCTAAAGCGCACCCGGTTGCAGGCACGCCTTGGTGAGAAGGTGTTGGAGAAGGCCCGCCTGCAACTGGGTACGCTCGGCGGGGGCAATCACTTCATAGAAGTCTGCCATGACGAGATGGAACGGGTCTGGGTCATGCTGCACTCGGGCAGCAGGCACATCGGAAAGCAAATCGCGGATCATTACATCAAGCGAGCCAAGGAACGCATGAAAAAGGCGGGCCGGTTGGGCGAGCTCCCGGACCCCAATCTGGCCCATTTCACGGAGGGTAGTTCCGATTTTCGCGATTACCTCTCCGATTTGTACTGGGCTCAGGACTACGCCCGCTTCAACCGGGAAGAAATGATGCGGGGCGTGTTGGAAGAAATCTCGCGCACTGCGGGAGAATGGGTGGGAAAAGGCAGCGTGCAGGGACTGGTGCAAGAGCGGGTGGATTGTCACCACAACTATGTGGCCCGGGAGACCCACTTCGGCCGTAAAGTGTATGTCACGCGTAAGGGCGCGTTATCAGCGAAACGAGGCGAGGCCGCGGTCATTCCCGGCTCGATGGGCAGCCCCTCGTATATTGTGAGCGGCAAGGGCAATCCGGACAGCTTCCAATCCTGCGCCCACGGGGCCGGACGCAGAATGAGCCGTAAGGAGGCCAAGCGGCGTTTCGCGGTGGAGGATCTGGTCCGGCAAACCGAGGGCGTGGAATGTCGTAAGGACAAGGGTGTATTGGATGAAATTCCCCAGGCGTACAAGGATATCGATACGGTGATGGCCCAACAGGCGGACCTGGTGGAAGTGCGCCACCGGCTGCGGCAGGTAATCTGCGTGAAAGGGTGAGGGGCGTGTTCTATAAATTGGAACTGAGACCGTAGGCCACTCCCGTCGCTTCGAACACCGCTTCGGACAGGGTGGGGTGGGCGTGCACGGTGGCCAGGATTTCTTCGTAGGTTGCTTCGAGCCGCATGGCCAGTCCCAATTCCGCGATCAACTCCGTCACCTCCGCGCCGATCAGGTGAGCCCCCAGCAGTTGTCCGTAGGGCTCACCGAATAGCAGCTTCACCATACCGTCAAGATGCCGGCTCGCATTGTCATTCCCCGAAGCTGAATAGGGGAAGCGTCCTACTTTGTAGGACAATACGGCGTCCTTTCAGCGCTATTCCGTCATAGCCAGGGAGGCCACCTGGGGCT